>CAZDYS010000085.1:0-10988 GCA_964509445.1 uncultured Planctomycetaceae bacterium | reverse complement strand
GCAACCGGGCGCTCGTCGCCGGCGTCGTCTCCGCCTTCGTCTGCCTCGCGATCGGACTCGTCGTCAGCCTCGTGCTCTACGTCCAGTCCGAGGATCGCGGGGAACGGCTCGCCGTCGCCTTCGAGAAGGAGCAGCGCCTCCTCGCCGAGGCCCGCGACGCCCGCGCGCTGGCCGATCTCGAGACGGAGCGAGCGGAGCAGGCGCTGGAGGACCTCCTGGAGACCGAGACCTACTTCAACGAGATCTTCTCGGCGGCCGAGGTCGGGGAGCTCGGTACGGAGGTCAAGGTCGCGGACGTGCTCGCGCGCATGACCGCGAGCCTGCCGACCGCGTTCCCCGATCGTCCGCTGGCGCGGGCGCGGCTCCTGCAGCGCGTCGGGCGCACGTTCGTCGCCCTGGGCGAGGCGGAAGCCGGCGGCGAGTTCCTCCTGGAGGCGCACGCGCTCCTCGACGCGCACGGCGAACAGACGCCGCGGGAGGCGCTCGAGCGCCAGATCGACCTGGGCCGCGCCGCGAACGGTCGGCTGGACGCGGCGGCCGCCAGCGAGCACTACGGCACCGCCCTCGAGCTGCTCGCCGAGGACGGACGCGCGGTCTCGACCACGGCCTGGGCGCTGCACGTCGATCTCCTGCAGAGCCGGATCACGGGCTGGCAGCTCGAGGGGATCGAGGACGCGATCGAGGAGGCGCGCTCCGTCGCGCGCGAGCTCGGCGGCCCCGCGCTCGACGACCGCCTCGCGACCTGTCTTCGCATCGAAGCCCTCGCGTTCAACTACTCGGGTCGACTGGAGGACTCCGAGCGCGCGGCTCGCGCCGCACTCGCGACCCTGCAGGAGACGCGCGCGCCGGACGACGTGCGGCTGCTCGACGTCCACGAGGTCCTGGCGTCGACCCTCGCCCGGCTCGGGAAGCCGCGAGAGGCCCTCGAGCACATGCGCACGGCTCACGACGGGTTCCGGCGCCGGATCGGACGCGACCACGAGAAGCTGGCCGAGCTGCTCGAGGGCCTGGGAGTCATGCACCTCTCGCTGCACCGCAACGCGGAGGCGCTCCAGCACCTCGAGGACGCGCTGGCGATGTCCGATCGGCTGCGCCCGCGTCCGAACCGGACGGCGGCCGTGCTCCTCGGCCACCTGGCGTTCGCGCAGTCCCGACTCGGCCGGGAGGAGCTGTCGATCGCGACCTACGAGGAGGCGGTCGCCGCGTTCCGCACGGTCGGCGGGGCGCGAGACGGCAACTTCTCCTCGCTGCTGTCGAACCTCGCGGTCCAGTACCACGAGGTCGGACGCCCGGCGGCCGGGATCCCGCTGATGGAGGAGGCCCTCGAGATCCGGCGGACGCAGGCCGATCCGAGCAACGTCCGCGTCGAGTGGGACGCGCTGGCGCTGGTGCAGATGCTGCTCGACGCGGGGGAGCCCGCGCGCGCGGAGACGCACCTGGAGCTGGCGCTGCGCAGCACGCGCGCGAAGGGGCCGAGCGAGAGCTCCGTCATCGCCCTCACGGAACAGGCTCGCTGTCTGCGGTTGCTCGGTCGTCCAGGAGACGGGCTCGACGTGCTCGAGAACCTGATCGCCGCCGTGGGCGAGCCGGACAGCTCTCCGCGCTGGTCGATCGCGCGCCTGGAGCTGGGCGCCTGCCTGTTCGACGCCGGAGAGGAGGAGGCGGGACGCGCGTTCCTGGAGGAGGCCCTCGCCGTCCTCGGGGGAGCCGACACACGGGCGCACTTCGCGCGCCGCGCGACGCTCTATGGGCGGCAGTACGGACTGGACTAGCCTCTGGCGCGCTCAGCGGGCCAGGGGCACAGTGGGGCCATGCCGCGTCCGACCGCCCGCCTCGTCCCGCTGCTCCTCGCGGCGCCGCTCTCCGCTCAGGCCGGCGATCGCGCGGGGGAGGACCAGCCGCCGCTGCCCGCCGGCCTCGAGGTCCCCGCGGCCCCGGCCCTCTCCTGGGAGGAGGAGCTCGCGACCTTCCGCGTGGCGCCCGGGTTCCGGGTGGAGCTCGTGGCCGCGGAACCGCTCGTCGAGGACCCGATCACCTGCACGTTCGACGCGGAAGGGCGCCTGTGGGTGTGCGAGATGCGCGGCTACATGCCCGACGTGGACGGCACCGACGAGGCCGCGCCCAACGGCGTCATCGCGGTGCTGACGGACACGGACGGCGACGGACGCATGGACGCGCGCACCGTGTTCCTCGACGGGCTGGTGCTGCCGCGGGCGGTGCAGCCGGTGGAGGACGGGGCGGTCGTGATCGCGCCGCCGGAGATGTTCTTCGCGCGCGACACGGACGGGGACGGCTACGCCGACGAGCGCGAGCCGATCGCCACGAACCTCGGAGGGATCGAGAGTCCCGAGCACGCGATCAACGGGTTCCTGTACACGCTCGACAACTGGTACCGCTCCGCGAACGCGCCGGTCCGCCATCGACGGGACGCGGACGGGAAGTGGGTGCGCGGCCGGACGGCCGGCGGGGGGCAGTGGGGGATCACGCGCGACGACGTCGGGCGGGTGTTCTTCGACACGAACTCCGATCCGCTGCGCGGTGACCTCTACCCGTCGCACTACGCGGTCCGCAACCCGAACCACGGGCGCGCGGCCGGCGTCAACGTGCGGCTCGCGCACGGCGCCACCGTCCGCTCGGCGCGCATCAATCCGGGCGTGAACCGCGGCTACCGCAAGGGCGTCCTGCGCGAGGACTTCCGACTGAACGGCTTCACCGCCGCCTGCTCGCCGCACGTGTTCCGCGGGGGCACGTTTCCGCCGCGGTTCGCGGGCAGCGTGTTCGTCTGCGAGCCGGCCGGCAACCTCGTCAAGCGCTTCCAGCTGCGCGAGACCGCGGGCATCGGGCTCGTCGCCGAGCCCGCCCCGCAGCCCGCGGAGGACGTGACCGAGTTCCTGACGTCGACGGACGAGCGCTTCCGGCCCGTGCACCTGATGGACGGTCCCGACGGCGCGCTCTACGTCGTCGACTTCTACCGCGGCGTGCTGCAGCACCGCGTGTTCGTCACCAGCTTCCTGCGCAAGCAGATCGAGGAGCGCGGGCTCGAGACGCCGCTCGGTCTCGGCCGGGTCTGGCGCGTGGTCCACGAGGGCCAGGCGACGGGAGACGCGGAGGGTCCTCCGCCGGTCCCGATGAGCTCCCTCTCCTGGACCGAGCTCGTCGCTCGCCTCCGACATCCCAACGGCTGGGTCCGCGACAACGCCCAGCGCCTCCTGGTCGAGGAGGGGCGCGGCGACGTGGACGCGATCGAGGTGCTGCGCGAGGCCCTCGACGTCGCCGAGCCGCTGGGTCGCCTGCACGTGCTCTGGAGCCTCGAGGGCATCGGTGCCCTCCGGGAGCAGGACGTGGTGGCGGCGCTCGACGACCCGGACGCGCGCGTGCGCCGGAGCGCGATGCGCCTGGCCGAACCGTGGCTGGCCGCGGGCTCACGCGAGCTCACCACCGGCGTGCTCACGCGCGGGCTCGCCGGCGACGAGCGCGACCGGCACCAGGCGATCCTCTCCCTGGGCGAAGCGGTGACCCGGTTGGGGGACGAGGCCATCGCGCTGCTCGCGGCCCGCGGCGTCGCCACCTCCGAGCTGCGGTCGGCCGTGCTCAGCGGGCTGGTCGGGCGCGAGCTCCCGTTCCTCGAGCACGTGCTCGGGACGCGCACCTGGGCCGTCGAGCGGGAGGGAGCGGGCACCTTCGTCGAGCTCCTGGCGCGCGCCGTCGTGCGCGAGGGACGCCAGGACCGTATCGAGAGACTGCTCGTCGTGCTCGGCGGTCTCACGCTCGACTGGCAGCGTGCAGCGCTCGCGCGCGGCGTGCTCGCGGGACGATCGAAGGTACCGAAGGGCGAGCCCGCGCCGATCCGGCTCGCCGCGGAGCCCGCGGGCTTCCGGGACGTGCTCGCGGCGGAGGACCTGCGCTCCCTGCACGACGCGATCCTGTGGCCCGGGCGACCGGGGTTCGAGGCGGAGGAGATCCGCCCGCTCTCGAAGGAGGAACAGACCCGGTTCGAGCTCGGCCGCGCGCTCTACGCGTCGACCTGCGCGAGCTGCCACCAGAGCTCCGGTCTCGGGGACCCCGGCAAGGCGCCGCCCCTGCGCTCCTCGCGCTTCGTGCTCGGCGACGAGGAGCGGCTGGTCAAGATCGTCTCCCAGGGACTGGTGGGGCCGCTCGTGATCGACGGGGAGCCCTGGGACGCGGAGATGCCCGCCTGGGTGGCGGACGACGTTGACCTGGCCGCGCTCCTGACCTACCTGCGCCGCGAGTGGGGCCACGGCGTCGAGCCCGTCACCCCGGAGACCGTCGCTCGCGTCCGCGACGAGCACCGCGACCGCGCCGAGCCCTGGACCGTCGAGGAGCTCGGCGACTAGGTCGTCGTCAGAGCTCCCAGAGCACCACGTTGCGCCAGCGCATGCTGGCCTCCTTGCCGCTGTGCACCTGCAGGGCGATCACGCCCTCGGCGTCCTTCGCGTCGGCGAAGCGCGTGCACGGGACGCCGTTGACCCAGGTGCGGATCGTCGGGCCGATGCACTCGATGCGGTAGTGGTTCCAGGCGCCCGGGCGGAAGGCGGCGCGCGCCTGGTCTTCGCGGCTGAGGTCGTAGAGCCAGCCGCGGCGTGACTCGTCGTAGAGGCCGCCGCTCCAGGCGCGTTCCGAGGGGTCGACCTCGATCTGGTAGCCGAACACGTAGCCGTCCGGGTGGACGTTGGAGCGCACCTGCACGCCGGAGTTGCAGGGCACGTCGTTCTTGAGCTCGAGCTCGAGCACGAAGTCCGCGAAGCGACGCTCGGAGACCAGGAAGCTGTTGCGACCGAGGTCGGTCGCCGTGCCGCGCAGCTCTCCGTCCTCGACGAAGTAGCGCGCGCCGCCGAGCGGCGTCCAGCCTGCGAGCGTCTCTCCGTCGAAGAGCACGCGTCGCGTTCCCGGCGGGCGGGAGGGGTCCCGCAGCCGCAGGTCGCGGAAGGCGACCCGGTCGCCGTGGTCCTGGAGCGCGATCGCGGCGGGGACGACGCGGGCCCAGTCCGCGCGGTTCGCGAACTTGCTGGCCGCGACGAGCTCGTTCCACGGGTCCGAGCCGATCTCGAGCGCGACCACGCGCCGTCCGCCCAGCCAGTGCTCGATGCGGTTCCCGACGGACACGATCCGGCCGTGGTTCCAGGCTCCGGCCGGGCGCAGGGGTTTCGGCGCGGAGGGCGCGGCGACCCCGTAGAGGCTCGCCGCGGAGGTCTCGCCGCGCGTGCCGTTCTCGTGCTTCGCGTCGTCGAGCACCTGGTACTCCGCGCCCACGGGCGCACCGCCCTCCTCGCGGAAGCGGTACTTCACGCCCGAGTTCGCGCCGGGGTCGACGCGCCACTGGAACGCGAGCTCGAAGTCGGAGAACGTCCGTGCGGTCACCAGGTCGCCGCCGCCCTGGTCGTGGACGAGGGCGCCGTCCGTGACCGACCAGCCGGTCGCGGGGAACGCGTCGCGGCCGAAGCCACGCCAGCCCGCGGTCGTCGTGCCGTCGAACAGGAGCTCCCAGCCGGCGCGCTCCTCCCAGGGCGTGAGCGCGTTCGGCACGCACGGCTCCTCGGTCACGTCTCCCGTGGCGGCCCACTCGACGCCGCGGCAGATCAGGCGTCGAAAGGCCGGGTCCGCGTGCGAGGCGCGGGAGGCCTCGTCGCCTCGCCACACGTGCCCGAGCGGCGTGTGGAACACGCGTCCCTCGCCGTAGCTCGAGACGACGACCATCGGCTCGGCTTTCCCGCTGCCGCCGCTCTCCTCACTGGAGTGCGCGGTCGCCAGGACGCGCACCTCGGTGTCGTGCACGTTGACCAGCGCGTGGTAGAGCTCGTCCGGATGCGCGACCAGGTCCGGCAAGCCGCGCGTCACCGGGTGGTCGCGGTCGGTCACGGTCACGTCGAAGCGATGGAACCGGCCGTGGGACGTGCCCTCCCGCCACAGCAGCCCGACCAGCCGCTCGTACTCCTCCCAGCCGTCGAAGGCGTTGTTCGCGGCATGCACGACGGCGACGCCGAGCCCGTCCTCGACGGCGGCCAGGAACGCCTCGCGCGCCGGTGCGCCCCAGTCCGGACCGTTGTAGTCGAGGACCACGGCGTCGAGCGCGCGCAGGAGGTCGCGGTCCGCGAGGGCGCTCGCCGGATCCACCGTGCGTTCGACCCGGAAGCGGCCGCTGTCCTCGAGGGTGCGCACGAGCTCGAGCGAGGTGTGCTCCCAGTCGTGGTTGTTGGCTCCGGTCACGACCAGGACGCGAGGACGGTCGTCGCGCGCCGCCTGGGCCTCGAGGGGCCGGGCCGCGAGGAGCAGGCCGGCCGCGAGCGCGACGGAGCCGGGTACCAGCGTCGTCGAGAGCCTCACGAGTCGTCCCCCTCGCGGAAGTTCGCCACGCGCCCCCGCGTGCGGTCCACCTCGAGTCGCAGCACGTCCGGCCGCGCGTAGTGACCGGCCGGGTCGAAGTTCTGGCGCTCGCGCCGGACGAGCTCGGCGTCCAGCTCGCAGACGACCAGGGTCTCCTCGCCCACGACGGGCTCGACGACCCAGTTGCCGTCCGGCCCGGCGACGCAGGAACCGCCGTCGAGCAGGAGCTCGCCGGGTTCCGGAGCGATCGATGCGCGGTGGGGGAGGTCGGCCGGAACGTCCTCCGCCCGCAGGAGTCCGCAGACGGAAACGACGAAGCTGCGTCCCTCGCGCGCGATGAAGCGCGTGGTCGGCTCCGTGTTCCGCTTGCACCCCGGCCAGTGCATCAGGTGCAGCGTCTCGCCCTGGGCCTGCAGGGAGGCGCGCGCCAGCGGCATCCAGTTCTCCCAGCAGTTGAGCGCACCGACCACGAACGGACCGACCTCGTGCACGCGCAGGCCGTGTCCGTCACCGGCAGCCCAGGTCAGGCGTTCCTCGAAGGTCGGCATGAGCTTGCGGTGCGTGTTGACGACCACGCCCGAGGCGTCGATGTGCGCGCTGGTGCAGAACAGGCTCGTCCCGCGCTCGCGCGTCTTCTCGATCATGCCCAGCTGGACCGTGATACCGCGGCTCCGCGCCGCCTCGCAGAGCGCGTCGAGATGTCCGTCGGCGACGCAGACCGCCTGGTCGACGTAGCGCGCGAACAGGTCCTTGCCCGGTGCTCCCTCGAAGCGGGCGCCGTCGACGCGCTCGGTCCAGACCGGGTAGGCGGGGACGAGCGCCTCGCCGAAGACGACCAGGGAGCAGCCGGCCTCGGCGGCCTCGTGCACGCGCTCCAGCACGCGCTCGAGGGTCTGCGTTCGATCGAGCAGGACCGGGGCGATCTGGGCCAGGCCCAGGCGCAGGGTGTCGGGAGAACTCATGCCGCGCATCGTAGCGGTGCCGGAGTCGGAAAGCGTTTCCCTGGGGCGGCCCTCTGCGTGGCGCACACCCCGGCCCGAGCTCGTCGGCGGCCGTTTCCTCCGCAGTTCTCCCCAAGCCCGTGCCGGATTCCACCCGATGGGGACTGCGTGGAACTCCACGCTCCCTCCCGCACGGTCCTCGCCGGGACCGACTCCGACCTCGTCGACGCGACCGTCGCCGAGCTCGTCCGTCTTCTCGGGCGAGCGGCGGACTGCACGCTGACCGCGAAGCCCCTCGAGGTGCGCCGCCTGGACCATCGCGTGGCGGGAGAAGGTGGGGCGCACGTCTCCTTCCGCTTCCGCGTCCAGGAGGGAGCCGCGTGTCGCGAGGGATGCCTGCTCCTGCCGTTCCCCGAAGCGAACACGCTCGCGGGTCGTCACCTGATGCTGCCGCCGCGCGCCGTGTCCGCCTGGCGCAAGCTACCCCGGCCGGACGAGGACGCGAAGGAGGCGCTGCGACAGCTCGACCGCGTCGTCGCCACCGCGATCGACCGTGCCCTGGTCGCGTTCACCTACGGCCGCCAGACGGTTCGGCCGAGAGGTCCGCAGGGCGTGCGCTCCGGGATTCGCCCGGCGCTCGCCTACGAGGACGGAGACGAGCTCCTGGTCGCCGTCCTGGACGCGCGGCTCGAGACCTACCCGCCGTTCTACATGCTCCTGATGCTGCCCCCGCCGGAGCCCGGATTCGGCCAGGAGTCCGAGGCCGACCTGAGCTAGCATCCCCGGTGTGAGCTCCCCGGCCCGCATTCCCCGCGTCTCCGCCGTCGTGTGCAACTACAACGGAGCCGGCTACCTCGAGGACTGCCTGACCTCCGTGCTCGCACAAGAGGGGCTCGACGAGGTGCTCCTGGTCGACGACGCGTCGACGGACGAGAGCCTGGACCTCGTGCGCGAACGCTTCCCGTCGGTCCGGATCGTCGAGATGCCGCGAAACGGCGGTCCATGCGCGGCGCGCAACGCGGGCATGCGCGAGGCGCGCAACGCCTGGGTGCTCGCGATCGACAACGACACGATCCTCGAGGCGGACGTGCTCCCGAAGCTCCGCGCCGCGCTCGAGGAGCGCACCGACGTCAGCGTCGCGCAGGTGCGCAGCGTGATCGCGAACGAGCCGGATCGCGTCCACTACGACGGCGGCGACTTCCACTACGTCGGCTTGCTGGCGCTGCGGAACTTTTACCGCCCGCTGGCCGAGGCGGAGGGGGAGGGCATCGTGGACGCGGACGCGCTGATCGGCATCTGCGCGCTGCTGGATCGCGAGGTCGTGCTCTCCGCGGGCGGCTACGACGAGGCGTTCTTCTACCTGGCCGAGGACTACGAGCTGGCCTATCGGCTGCGCGCGCTCGGGCACCGCCTGGTCTCGGTCGAGGACGCGATCGTGCGGCATCGCGGCGGAACCGAGGGGCTCTCCTTCCGCGGCGGAGGCTACCCGGCGCGGCGCGCCTACCTGCACGCGCGGAACCGCTGGTGGATCCTCGCGAAGGGCTACTCCCTGCGCACCCTCGTGGTCGCTTTCCCCGGGCTCGTGGTGTACGAGCTCGTCTGGCTGCTCTTCGCGATCCAGAAGGGACACCTCGGAGAGCACCTGCGCGGCAAGCGCGACTTCTTCCGCGGCCTCTCGCGCGTCCTCGCGGAGCGCAAGACGCTGCAGCGCAGCCGGCGCGTCCCGGACCGCGAGCTCCTGGTCGGTGGTCCGCTCACGTTCTCCCCGTCGCTGCTCGAGCGTGCGCCGGCGCGCTTCGCCGCGCGGTGCCTCGACGGCGTTCTGCGCGCCTGGTGGTGGGTCGCCCGTCCGCTCGCGGGGTAGCCTCGAGGTCCGATGCGCATCCTGTTCGTCACCCACGACTACCTGCCGAACCATCCGGCCGGGACCGAGATCCACACGGCCGAGCTGTCCGCGCGGCTCCGCGAGCTCGGCGTGGAGACGCACCTGTTCACGACGGAGAAGGACGTCTCGCGCCCGAACCTGCGCGTCGACGAGCGCGACGAGGGCGGCATGCAGGTCCACGAGCTCGTGCAGAACCTGTTCTACGCCTCCTTCGAGCAGACCTGGGACGAGCCGGCCGTGGTCGGCCCGTTCGCGCGCGTGCTCGATCGCGTCCAGCCCGACGTGGTGCACTTCATGCACCTCCTGTACCTGTCGGTCGGCTGCGTCGAGGAGGTCGCCCGGCGCGGGATCCCGATCGTGTTCACGCTGCACGACTTCTGGCTCTCCTGTCCGCGCTTCGGTCAGCTGATCCACGCCGACGGCAGCATCTGCCACACGGTGGACTTCGAGCGCTGCGGGACCTGCCTCGCGCAGATGAAGTGGGGGCAGACCTCGACCGAGCGGAGGCTCTCGAAGCTCCTGACCGGCCTCCGTTCCGTCAGCGGGATCGACCTGAAGCGACCGGCGCGCAAGCTCGCCTCGAAGTCTCCGCGGAGGAAGCGCAAGAAGAGCGTCCCGGCGGGAGTCGACCCGCTGCGCGCCGAGGCGCTGGCGGAGGCGGCCACGCGTCGAGACGCCTCCCTGCGGGAGCGCCTCGTTCCGGCGGTCGATCGCTTCCTCTCGCCGAGCCGCTTCCTGCGCGAGCGTTTCCTCGCCTGGGGCATCCCCGAGGAGAGCATCGAGCACGTGCCGAACGGGATCGAGCTCGGCGCCTACGAAGGGTTCCAGCGGACGGCGAGTCCGGATGGTCGCCTGCGGATCGCGTTCCTCGGCACGCTCGCGCCGCACAAGGCGCCGCACGTGCTCCTGGAGGCCTGGGGCGCTCTGGACGAGGAGCTGCGCGCGCGCGGGCAGCTCCGCGTGTACGGTCCCAAGCACCACTTCCCCGCCTACGTCGGCGAGCTGCGCAAGCTCGCCGCGGAGGTCGGCGCCGAGCTGCCCGGTCCGCTGAAGCGCGAGGAGGTCCCCGCCGCGTTCCGGGAGATCGACCTCCTGGTCGTGCCCAGCACCTGGTACGAGAACATGCCGCTCACGCTGCTCGAGGCGCGCGCGACGCGAACGCCGGTGCTGGCGACGGACCTTGGCGGCATGCGCGAGCTCGTGGAGGACGGCGTCCACGGCTGGCGCTTCCCGACGGGCGACTCCGCGGCTCTGGCGGACCATCTCGAGCGGCTGCTGCTGCACCCCGAAGAGCTGAACGGCCTGTCCTTCGGAGAGCCGCCGGTGCGCATGGAGGAGAGCGCGAGGGCCATGCTCGAGCGCTACCGCGAGCTGCTGGGAGAGCACTCGTGAAGCTCCTCCTGGTGGCCCACGGCTATCCGCCGGAGCTGGTGGGCGGGACCGAGACGAGCGTGCAGAACCTGGCGCGCGGGCTCGCCCGGCGTGGGCACGAGGTCGTCGTCGTCGCCGGCTCGATGCAGCACGAACAGGGCTTCCGCACGAGCGAGGACACCGACGGTCCCGTCCGCGTTCGTCGCATCCACCGCGCGGACCTGTACTTCGATCACTGGCAGAAGAGCGCCTCGGCGCGCGTCGCAGAGGCGTTCAGCGCCATCCTGCGCGAGGAACGCCCGGACCTCGTGCACGTGCACCACTGGATTCGCCTCTCGCGCGACCTCGTCCACCACGCCGCGGCCGAGGGCATTCCCGCCGCGGTCACGCTGCACGATCTGTGGACCAGTTGCCTGGTCACCTTCCGCGTGCGCCCGGACACGAAGGAG
>CAZDYS010000084.1:9305-10999 GCA_964509445.1 uncultured Planctomycetaceae bacterium | reverse complement strand
GGAGACGGTCAGCGTGACCGTGTAGACGCCCGCGCTCTGGTACACGTGCGCGGGGCTCACCTCGTTCGAGGTTGTGCCGTCGCCGAAGTCCCAGCTCCAGGTGTCGACGTCCCCGCTGGAGCCATCGGTGAACTGCACGCTGAGCGGCGCGATGCCCTCTCCGGGCTGGACGGTGAAGGCCGCGACCGCGGGCTCGAAGACCGTCACCGGACGCGTCAGGGTGTCCGTGCCGCCGTTGCCGGAGACCGTGAGCGTCACGGTGTAGGTGCCTGCGTCCGCGTAGGTGTGGGACGGGTTGCGCAGGGTCGAGGTGGCGCCGTCGCCGAAGTCCCAGCTCCACGTGTCGATCGCGCCGCTCGACGCGTCCGTGAGCTGGATCGTGTGCGGGGCGATGCCCTGGTCCGCGTCGATGGTGAAGTCGGCGACCGCCGGAGCGAAGACCGTGATCGTCTCCGTGGCCTCCGTGATGCCGCCCGGTCCCTCGACCGTCAGGCGCGCGGTGAAGACCCCGACCGTCGTGTAGACGTGCGTGACGCTCGCGCCGGTGGCGGTGGCGCCGTCGCCGAAGTCCCAGCGCTGTTCGTCGATCTCACCGGTGGAGGTGCTCGTGAAGGTCACCGAGAGGTCGGCCGGTCCGGCGGTGGGCGTCGCCAGGAAGGAGGCGGTGGGGGCCGGGAAGACCCGGATCTCTCCGGTCGTCTGGCTCGCGCCGTCGGGGCCGTTCACGTCGAGCGTGACGGTGAACGTCCCGCGCTCGGTGTACGTGTGCGTGGGGCTCGGCTCCGTGGAGACGGCGCCGTCGCCGAACTGCCACTGCCAGTCCGTGATCACGCCCTGGCTCTGGTCCGTGAACTGGACGAACAGAGGCGCGTCGCCTCCTTCCGGAGCGGCCTCGAAGGCGGCCACGACCGGCTTGCTGACGACGAGCGAGAGCGTGCCGTCCTCGCCCGGCGTCCGCTCGTCCTGGTCGGCCAACCCGAGGGCACGCACCAGGTAGTCGGCGGTCTGCTCGTCCGGCGCGAGCGCGTTCGCTTCGGCCGTCAGCTCGAGCGTCGCCTCCTCGCCCAGGGCGAGGTCGAAGATCGTCCAGGTGTCCGTCGCGAGGTCGTAGGCGTCGCCCTCCGGGACGACCGCGGACAGGCTCGTGAAGCCTTCCAGCCCTTCCGTGACGGAGCCCTGTTCGCGCAGCTGCACCTCGACGCCGCTGGCGTCGTTGTGGTCGCCGTCCTTGTTGCGCGCGGTCACGACCAGCTTGAGCTGCTCGTTCTCCAGGAAGCGGCGATCGGGCTCGTCCTCGAGCGCGATCGTGGTCGCGAGGTCCACCTCGGCGGGGTACAGGAACTCGAACACCTCGCTCTCGATCTGCTCCGGTCCGATCGTGCCGATCTCGAGGTACTCGAGGTCGTCGTCGACCCAGACGCTCAGGGCGTACTTGGTCGACGTGATCTCGCAGCTGTCACCGAGCCGCACGCGTGCGCGATAGCGGCCGATCGGGGTGTCGATGCCCGGCGAGTCGGGGAAGTCCGCGCCCCAGCACAGCGTCTCGTAGAGCAGGCCCGTGGCGTCGCAGGGCGTGCCACCGGTCTGGGGCGAGCGCGCGACCTGCACGCCGTACTCCGCGTTCCGGCCGTCCACGGAGACCGGGCCCACGTTGCTGCCGGTGCGGTCCACGCGCGGGTCCTCGACCACCAGGT
>CAZDYS010000084.1:0-9205 GCA_964509445.1 uncultured Planctomycetaceae bacterium | reverse complement strand
ACCGGGCCCACGTTGCTGCCGGTGCGGTCCACGCGCGGGTCCTCGACCACCAGGTCCAGGTCGGCCGCGGTGCGCCAGGTCAGCGTGATCTGCATCGGCCCGCGGCAGGTCTCGTTCACGACGAGCTCGCGCTCCTCCGTCGCGCCGACCGCCAGGTCGCCGTCCTGCAGGTTGCCGGCGGTGAAGTTGATCGGGAAGGACGCGACGTCGACCTCGTCGGGGATGGTGATCAGGACGTCGAGCTCGTCGACGCCGGCGCGGTTCGGGTCGTCGGGATCGTCGGCGTCGAAGGTCTTGATGACGAAGACCTCGTTCGGGCGCACCGGGTCGTCGAGCTCGCCGACGCTGACGATGACGTAGTTGAAGGGCTGAGCACGTGCCGTGAAGGGCGTCGGCCGCGAGCGCAGCGTGAGGATCACGGTGCCGCCTTCCACGGTCTCGAGCGGACCGAACACCTCGATGTCGGGACCGTTGTCGACCTGGTCGTCGATCTCCGGATCGCCGACCGCGTCCTCGTCGCCCGGGAAGATCTCCGCCAGGACCGTGATGTCCCCGAAGTTGCCGCGGATGTACGCGATCAGGTCCTGGATCGCGTCGAAGGTCGCGCCGGGGCCGGTGAAGTCCTTCGCGGTGAGGTTGCCACTCGGGCACGCGGCGAGGAACGAGCTCACCACGAGCACGCACGCGAGCAGGGCGCCGCGCGCGATGCGTCGCAGCAGGGAAACCGTCTGGTTCGTCCGATCGATGCTGACTTCCCCGCGCGCGTCGGTCGACGCGCACCGCTTCCACTTGACCATGGCAGGGCCCTCTTCCCTGGACGTAGGCGACGTTCCGGCCCCCGGCCGGCTCCCCGCACAGGTTGTACCACGTTCCCCCTAGATGGTGGGGCCGGCGGACCTCGAACCGGAGTCGATCGACGGAGGGGCGCCCTGTCCGAATCGGGAAGGGCCTGCTATGCTCCGCCCGCGTCGCGGAGTCGGTCGGCTCCTCCGCGCCAGGGGAGTTCCAGGGATTCGAGCCGGCCTTGGGGAGGAGACCGATGAAGAGGCTTTGGTGGGCCGCCGCGTGCGTCGCCCTGGGGACCGTGTCCTGTAAGGCGACGACCGGGTCCGACGTGCTCTACGGGCCGCAGACCGGCGAGTCGATCGTGAACATCGGTGGGTCGTTCAACTCCTCGGAGATCGATGCCGACGGCGTGCCTTCCGTGGAGACCTCCACCTTCACGACGCGTGCGGGCTACGGGTACTTCTTCGACCTCGCGCACGAGATCGGCGCGCAGGTGAGCTACGAGCAGTTCGAGACGAACCTCGCGGGCCTCGACCAGAACCGCGGCGACGTCACGCTCGTCTACAACTACAACCTGCGGCAGTCCTCCCGGACCTGGTACTACTTCGGCGTCGACCTCGGCTTCCGCTGGCTGGACGACGAGGACGGGACGGACATCTCGTCGTTCCTCTACGGGCTGCACGTCGGTCTGCGTCAGTGGATCACGCCGACCGTGTCGATCTTCGCGGAGCCCTTCGTGCGGCAGTCGGACTACGAGCTGACCGTCGACGCGGACGCGACCGACACGCAGTACGGCATCCTCTGGGGCATCGAGTTCGCGTTCGGACGCGGCTCCTCCGCGCCGGCGGTCGACGAGCCCTAGGGCGGCTCAGGCCACGCCGTCCGGCGCGGGGTCGCCGGCCGAGCCGGTCTGGGGCGTCCAGTCGGCCAGCAGCGTGCCGGCGGCGAAGCCCACCGGGTGGGCCGTGCCGAAGCCTTCGCAGCGCAGCGAACCGAGCGGCACGACGCCGTTGACGACGCGCAGCGTGGTGCGTGCTCCATCGCGCACGTACAGATCGGGGTGCGCTCCCAGAGCGACCTCCTGCTCGGCGCCCGGCAGGTGCTCGAGGCCGTCGAACCAGCGGTGCGTGTCGATCCCCAGGTGCTCGACGCCGAGGGCGGTCGCGAGCGCGAGGTACTGGTGCAGCGCGAGGACCGGCAGCGCGACGGGGTCCCGCGCGTCGAGCAGGCCGCCCTCCACCTGTCCGGTGTGCCCGAGCGCGAAGAGCGCGCGCGAGAGTCCCTTGGCGCCTCGCAGCGTGGTGCCGGCGTAGCCGTGGGCGAGCGCGCGGGGCAGGGCCTCGAGGCGGTCGTCGGCCGCGTCCACGAGGCAGGGGCGCGCGAGGGGGCGCACCTCGTGCTCGAACGCCTCGGCGCGGGGGAACGGCTCCACGACGTAGCGGACGCGTTCCAGGAGCGCCGGGGGCAGCTTCGCGAGCAGCTCCGCGAGAGGCTCCTCGGAGGAGAAGCTCTCGTTCCCGTGCAGCGTCAGGTCGTAGGTTCCGTAGCAGGCCTCCTCGAGCACCGCAGCGAGCTCCGCGAGGCGCGCGAGATCCTGCTCGGGGCTGCCGGTCAGCTCGACCTCGAAGGCGTCCACGCCGTAGCGCGCGATCAGGGCCGCGAGCGAGGAGGGGCCGCTGGTCAGCGCATCGTCGATCCGGATCGTCTGCCGGGCGCGCGCGCGCTTGGGCGGGACGGCCTGCACGCTGGTGCTCACGTTCCACCCCTCGAGCTCCGGCGCGAGCAGGTCGGGCTGGAAACCGAGGAGGTTCCAGCGCAGCGCGTTGAGGAACGCGAAGCCGCGCGCGCGGCAGACCGCGTCCATCGCCGCGCGCTCGACCAGCGCGATGCCGAAGCCCTGGACCAGTCCCTTGCCGTCGCGCTCCACGTGCTCGGCGCGAGCGCGGACCCACAGCTCGAAGAGCGTGCCCTGGCCGGCGCCCTCGAACGCCCAGCCCGCATCGCGCGCGGACGCGGCGAGCGCGGCCAGGAGCTCCTCGCTCGAGCCCGTTCCCGGCGATTCGTACCAGGTCGCGAGCAGCGGCTCGGCGGCGTAGCCGTCGACCGGCTCGCCGTCGATCTCGGCGGAGACACGGGCGGTGAGCACGGGGACCGAGCGCAGCTCGTCGGCGCCGAACCGGACGGCCTCGGTCGTCGGGCAAGCGGCGACGCGGAGCTCGACCCGACGAACGCGAACTTCGGGAGCTTCCAGAGGCATGGGCTCATGATGCCAAAGCCTGAGGCAGCGGTCATGGAGCGACGACCACCGCTAAGCTGGCGCGCATGAACGACCTCCGAGCCTTCCTCGTGCGCGCGGCCCTCGACCCGGCGTTCCTCGAGCTGGTCCAGCGCGAGCCCGAGCGAGCGTTCGCCGACTACGCGCTCGCGCCGGAGGACCTCGCGCTGCTCCGACGCGGAGACACGAGCGTCCTCGCGCTGGTGGGGCGCGTGCTCGAGGACGAGCTCGCCGTTCCGGAGGCGGCGCCGATGCCCGAGGAGCCTGCCCAGGAGGCGGCTCCCGCAGCGCAGCTGCCGGACCTGAAGTTCGAGGTGACCATCTCGCCCACGCAGGTCGGGCACACGCTGACCTATCGGGCGGGGATCGCGCCGGCGGGCCAGCCGCCCGGCTTCGCGCCCGAGGGCACGGATCCGCAGTGGGGGCATCGGCTGGGATCGGTGGCTGCCCAGAGCGCTGCGCAGGACGTGCTCGCGGCCGCGCCCGAGGAGCGCCGAGCGGCGCTGGCGCACCTGGTCACGGCCCTGACGGACGGGACGGCGGAGGAGACCGTGGAGGCTCCGCCGGAACCGACCGGGGAGGTCGCCATCCACGTCGTCGGACTCGGCATCGAACCCGGGGCGCACCTGACGGCGGGAACGGACCGCCTGCTGCGCACGGTCGCGCGCGTGCTCTACCTCGATGCCGGGGTCGCGACCCAGGAGCTGCTCGAGGCACGCTGCGCGAACGTCGAGGCGCTCTACACGCGCGCCTACGAGGAACGCGGAAGCCGCCTCGGCGCCTACCACCGCGTCGCCGTCGAGGTTCTCGCGGCGGCGCTCGAGGAGGCTCCGGTCGCGTTCGCGACGCAGGGGCATCCCAGCGTCTTCTGCTACCCGCCGCTCCTGATCCGCGACGCGGCGCGGCTGCTCGGTCTGCGCGTGGCGATCCATCCGGCGATCGGTGCGCTGGACTGTCTGTTCGCCGAGCTCGGGCTCGACCCGTCCGTCCACGGGCTGCAGAGCTACGAGGCCACCGACCTCCTGCTGCGACGGCGCGTGCTGCAGCCGGACGTGCCGCTCGTCCTGTGGCAGGCCGGCACGGTCGAGACGCGGCTGCACACGCGTCGGGTCAGTGCTCCCGGTCGCTTCGACCGGCTCAAGGCCTGGCTGCTGCACTTCTACCCTCCGTCCCAGGAGGTCGTCGCGTTCTTCAGCAGCCCGCATCCCCTGGTGCCGACCTCGGTCCAGCGCTTTCCCCTGGCGGAGATGTGCGAGCGAGCCCACGAGCTGCACCCGGGGGTCACGCTGCTCCTGCCGCCGAGTCAGGTGCGCCCGGTCGTCGACCTCGAGCTGGTCGCCGCCCTGGACTCGCCGCGGCACCTGGCCCGGATCACGCGCGGCTGATCCGGGTCCTCGAGGCCCTGCAGCGGACGTCGCGCCGGGTCCGTGGCGTGCTCTGTCGCCGAACCCGCTCCGGTGCTAGCCTGGAGGGCTGGGGGAGGAGGTGGATCACCCGGCCGTCCCCCCGTCCGTTTCGAGCTGCGGTGCGCCCTCTCGAAACCGCCGCACCAGGAACCGAGCGCGCACGCAAGGAGACGAGAGAGCGTGGTTCAACTGATCGATAGCGTCGAGAAGCTGCAGGACTGGCAGGAGTACCGGACCTTCCTCAAGATGCGCCTGAAGCTGCTCGAGGGCAGCGGACCCATCTTCGTCAGCAAGAAGAAGCAGGACTTCTCGATCGACGGGAAGCCGTTCCGCGGACACGCGGTGCTGGCCGGACCCAAGGCCGATCAGTCGGTCAAGAAGCTGATCAAGGCGGGCATCCTGTTCGAGCAGGGCACCGTGACGCGGCAGTCGAAGAACCTGCTGGTCGACGGGCTCGAGAAGAAGTTCATGAAGGAGGCCGCCAAGGTCTTCCTGAAGCTGAAGCTCGGCTACAAGCTGCTCGGTCCCGGAGGCGAGGACGACCTCGAAGCAGAGGGCGAGGAGCCCCAGGTCGCCTCCGAGGGGGGGATGGAGGAAGAGGAGGAGGTCCAGGCCTCCCAGACGGCTCCGTCGGGCGAAGCCGCCCAGGGCGACACCCGTCAGCTCGCGCAGCGCGCGCAGAAGATCCAGAAGGCGGTGCAGGTCTGGAACAAGACCGAGGAGATCGCCACGAACCAGCTCCGCAAGCTGCAGCGCGCGGTGCTCGCCCTGAACGACCCGCGCAGCAAGCCGGTGATCAAGGGCCTCGAGTCCATCCTCACGCGCCTCGACAAGGTCGACGACGAGGCCGAGGAAGCCGCGCAGGCGGCGGCGCGCGGGGACCAGCAGGGCTTCGAGGTGGCCCGCCAGGACTTCGTGAACAAGGTGGACCGCATCCTCGCCTACGTGCAGCGCGACGAGCTGATCGCCGACGCCGACGCGAACCCGGCGGTGGACATCAAGATCAAGGACACGCTCACGAAGTCGCTCGAGCAGCTGAAGAAGGTCGTCTAGGCCATGGCGCAGATCCTCGAGAACGCGGAAGAGCTCCTGGCCTGGGACAGCTACCGGGACTTCCTCAAGGTGCAGCTCAAGCGCATCAATCGCGAGACGCCGTTCTTCGTGAGCAAGGACAAGCTCACGTTCGAGCTGAACGGGCGCGAGTGGCGCGGCCACGCGGTCCTGACCGGGCCGAAGGCGGACCAGGTCGTGCGCCGCATGAAGAAGGACGGCCTGATCTTCCGGGCCGGGCTGTGTCAGCGGAGCGGACGGGACGTGGAGTTCTGGGGCGACGAGCTCAAGGACCGCTACATCAAGGAAGCGGAGAAGACCTTCGACCGTCTGCGCCTCGGCTACACGCTGGCGCACAAGGACGACCGGTCCTAGGGACGGTTCCTCGGCGTTCCCGCAGGGCGATCCTGCGGGGACGCTCGATCGCCCGCGCACAGGTCGCGGTCGCCGCTCCCGCGTTCCCCCCGGGCGCGGAGAGTGCCCGCCGGGCGCAGGCGGCTAGAGTCGCTGCAGGGCGGCCTGGACCTGGGGATTCCCGGGGGCCAGCTCGTCCGCACGCTGGAGCGCGGCCCGCGCAGCGGCCCGGTCGCCCAGCTCGACGAGCACGAACCCGAGGAACGCGTGCGCCTCGGCGGAGTTCGGGTCGAGCTCGACCAGACGCTCGAAGGCCGTGCGCGCGGTCGCGAAGTCGCGGCCCTGGGCGCTCGCGGTTCCGAGCGCGAACAGCGTGCGCGGGTCCTCGCCGTCGATCCGCAGCTTCGCGCGCAGCGGACCGATCGCGTCCAGCGGGCGGCGCTGGTCGATGCGCGCGACGCCGAGGTTGAAGTGCGCGCGTCCGTGGGTCGGGTCGAGCTCCGTCGCGCGGCGGAACGAGGCCTCGGCCAGGTCCGGGCGCTTCTCCAGGGCGTGTGCGTTCCCGAGCTCGAAGTGCGCTTCCGCGAGCTCCGCGTTGGCGTCCAGCACGTAACCCAGGTAGCGGCGCGCCTGGCCGGTCTGGCCTGCGGCCAGGAGCGAACGCACGCGCTCGAGCGTCCGCTCCAGGAACGCGTCGGATCCGGTGAGGCTCGAGAGCAACGCCCCGAGCTCCTCCGCCTCCACGGGGCGGCGGAACACGCGGCGGAGGTTGCCGGTGGCGTCGAACACGAAGGTCGTCGGGAGCGACGCGCGTTCGTCCGCTTCGCCGAAGAGCTCCGCCAGGAGCTCCGGATCGGCCAGCCACTGCTCGTAGGGGAGGGCGTGCTGCTCGATCCGGGCGCGCACGGACGCGAGGTCCTCGAGCTCGACGCTCACGCCCGCGAAGGCGACGCGCCCCGCGAAGCGACGCGCGAGGAGCGCCAGCTCCGGGAGCTCCTTCGTGCAGGGCGCGCACCACGGAGCCCAGAGGTTGAGGACGAGCGGGACCCCCGGGGTGGCCAGCGGCTCCGTCGCGGTGGCGTCTCCCGCTCCGCTCGCGGGGACGGGGCGTGCGGAGAGGAGCGCGGCATCGCGCGCGCGCGTGGCGATGGGCGCGGCGGACCAGCGCGGGAGCTCCTGGACGAGCGCGCGCGGGGATCCCTCCGTCAGCGTGAGGCGTCGGTCGACGGGCAGGTCCTCCCAGCGCTCCTCGCGACCGGAGGGCCAGCGCACCTCGAGGCTCTCGATGCGCTCCGCGTCGGCCAGACCGAAGTGCAGGTCGAGCGGAACCATGCTCTGGAAGCCCTCGGTCAGCCGCACCCAGTCCGTGTGCGTCACGCCGTCGGCGCGCAGGCGAACGCGCGCGCCGAGGGCCAGCGGCTCCGAGCCGGTGGCGACCAGCGACACGCGCGCGAAGGAGCGCGGCGCGGAGCGGTTCTCGAGCAGCCGCAGGCGCTGCAGGCTCATCATCGCGAGGTCCAGGTCCCCGTCGCCGTCGAAGTCGACCGGTACGACGGAGCGCCCGTCCGTGTCGAAGTCCACGCCGCTGACGTAGGCGGCGTCGTAGAAGCGCTCCGAGACGCCCGGCGGGTTGAGGTAGAGGTGGTCCCGCTCGTGGCCGCTGAAGGACCCGCGGAACTCCTTCTGGCGCTGGGTGGACTCGAGCTGCTTCGGGCGCGTTCCGGATTCGAGCCCCTCTGCATCGGCGACGACCTGCCGCCAGTAGAACGTTCACCAGTCCGGGGCTTCCGCGTCGCGGTTCGACTGGTAGCCGTTCACCACGAAGAGGTCCTTGTCCCCGTCGTTCTCCACGTCCAGGAAGACCGAGCCCCAGGACCACCCCGAGTCGTCGACCCCGAGGCGGCTGCCCCGCTCGTCCCAGGCGTCCGGCGCGGAGCCCGGCACGCGGGTGAACACCTGCCCGCCCTTGCGCAGCACGGACAGCCGCTCGCGCGTCTCCTCGTCCAGGCTCGTCGCCAGCGGCACGATGCGTCCGCCGGCGTGGGAGTACATGTTCGACAGGTGCAGGTTCCAGGTGCCGGTGTTGTCCACGTCGGCGAAGGTGAGCCCCATCGTGTAGCCCGCCTCGGCGGACAGCGGGTGCTCCTCCGAGCGCGTGAAGTTCCCCTCGCCGTCGTTGGTCCAGAGCCAGTTCGGGCCGTAGTCGTTGCCCTCGAACAGGTCCAGGTCGCCGTCCTCGTCGAAGTCGAAGAACTTGGCGACGAACGTGAACTGCGTGCCGCGCAGGCCTCGCGCCTTCGCCTCCTCGCGGAACGTCAGGTCGCCCTGGTTCACGAACAGACGGTTCTCCGCACCGTCGTAGGAGATGAAGCGGTTGAAGTCCGGGCCGAAGGAGCGCGAGTCGGAGTGTCCGCCGAGGAAGAGGTCGAGGTCTCCGTCCCCGTCGATGTCCCCGGCGGCGAGGCACTCGGGCGCCAGGCCCCAGCGGTCGTTCGGGTAACGGAAGGAGAGCGCGCGCTCGCGCCGCTCCCAGGCTCCGTCGACGCGGGTGAACAGGTCGATCCAGGCCTCGCGCTCGCCGTAGCCGTGGATCTGACTGCCGACGAGCTCCTCGAGACCGTCGCCGTCGAGGTCGAGGAACAGGTAGGCGCTGGCCGCGTCGCGGGGGAGCTCGAGGGGCAGCGGCTCGCGCCGGAACCCACCGCGGCCGTCGTTGAGGAACAGCACGGTCATCTGCTCGTGCCAGGTGGCGAGCAGATCGGGGAAGCCGTCGCGGTTCCAGTCCAGCGCGCTGACGCCGCCCACGGCCAGCACCTCGCGGTCGTCGATCGCGGCCAGGTTGAACGCGCGCTGGTCGGCCGACTCGTTGAAGTGGAAGCCGGTCGGGTCCGTCACGTCGACGAAGCGCGGCGTCCCGGCGGCGTGGTGCCCGCGCAGGAGTCGCAGGACGGTGAGCTGCCAGGGGCCGTCGGCCTCCCTGCGAACCGTCAGCTCGACGGTCGCGCGCAGCTCGGCGCGGCCGCGCTCGCCGGTGCGTCCGGCGAGGACCAGGTGGGCCTCGCCCCAGGCGCGGTCTCCGGCCGGCTCGAGCAGGAACCGGAAGAGCTTCAGCTTCGCGCGGTCCACGGCGACCCAGCCGCCGATCGCGTCGCGGAACACGCGCGTGAAGGCTTCCGCCTCGAGCGCACCGGTGTCCGCCGGCAGGTCGAGGATGCGCGGGTCGCCGTCCGCGACCAGCTCGCCCTGGGAGAGCGCCGGGAACCGCCCGCGGAAGCCCGACGCCAGGGAGGCCGTCAGGGGCTCCCAGTCCTGCGTCTCCAGGGGAAAGAGTGTA
>CAZDYS010000083.1:8257-11029 GCA_964509445.1 uncultured Planctomycetaceae bacterium | reverse complement strand
ATCCTGCGGCGCACCACCGGCGAACGCGGCAGCGAGCCGGAGGTCGCGCTCAGCGGGCAAGAGCTGCTCGAGCTGCAGCACGCGATCCGTCAGATCCCGGTCGCCGACCACGTGCTCGACTACGTGCTCGCGCTCACGCGCGGCACGCGCGTCCGCTCCGACACGCCGCTGGAGTTCCTGCGCGAGTGGGTCACCTGGGGCGCCGGTCCGCGCGCGAGCCAGTTCCTCGTCCTCGGCGCGAAGGCGCACGCGGCGATCGCCGGGCGCAGTCACGTGGCCGTCGAAGACGTGCAGGCCGTCGCGAAGCCCGTGCTCCGGCACCGCGTCGTCACGAACTTCAGCGCCGAAGCGGAGGGCATGACCTCGGACCGCATCATCGAGCGCCTGCTGCAAGAGGTGCAGCCCGGTGCCGGCGTCGGCGACGGGGTCCCCGGAGTCGCGAGCGCCTAGCTAGGGCCGGTCCTTGGCGCAGTCCGAGAAGCTGGACCCGGCGGTCCTCGACAAGCTGTCGGGGCTGTCCCTGGTCGCGCGTACCGTGGTCGAAGGCTTCATGGCCGGACACCACCGCTCGCCGCAGCGCGGGAGCTCCGTCGAGTTCGCGCAGCACCGCGAGTACGTGCCCGGCGACGAGCTGCGGCACATCGACTGGCAGATCTTCGCGCGCACGGAGCGCCTGGTCGTCAAGGAGTTCGTGGAGGAGACCAACTTCTCGTGCCACCTCCTCGTGGACGCCTCCGAGTCGATGGCCTTCCAGTCCGTCGGCTGGTCGAAGTTCGACTACGCGCGCTGGTGCGCCGCGGCGCTCGCCTACCTCGTGATCCAGCAGCGCGACGCCGCGAGCATCGGGTTGTTCGACGAGGACATGCGCGACGTGCTGCCGCCCTCGAACGGCGCGCACCAGGTCGGGGCGATCACGCGGCTCCTCGAGGAGGGCGAGGCGAACGGCAGCACCAGCATCGGCACGGTGCTGCACTGGATCGGCAGCCGCCTGTCGCGGCGCGGCATCGTGTGCGTCTTCAGCGACTTCTTCGACGACACCCAGAAGCTCGTCGAGGGCATGCGCCGCCTGACCCACGCCGGCCACGAGCCGGTGCTGTTCCAGATCCTGGACCCGCTCGAGGTCAGCTTCGACCTCGAGCACCTGCGTCGCCTCGAGGGACTCGAGGGCGGCGGCCGCATCAAGATCGACCCGAAGGCGATTCGCGAGGCCTACCTCGAAGAGGTGCGGAACCACCAGGAGGAGCTCGCGCGTCAGGCGCGCGTCCTGTCCTGCGACTTCGTCCCGCTGACCACGACCACGCCGCTCGACGTGGCGCTGTCGACCTACCTGGCGCGCCGCAGTGCGCGCGCCCGCGCGAGGAGCTGACGGATGCTGTTCCAGGGATTCGTCCACCCGCTCTTCCTTTGGGGCACGCTGGCGGCGGCGGTGCCGCTCCTGATCCACCTTCTCAACCGCCAGCGCCACAAGCCGCTGCAGTGGGCGGCCATGGAGTTCGTGCTCGCGGCCTACCGCAAGACGCGGCGACGCGCGCAGCTCGAGAACCTCCTGCTGCTGCTCCTGCGCATGGCCGCGGTGGCGCTGCTCGCCCTCGCGATCGCGCGGCCGTTCACGGGAACGAACAGCCCGCTCGCGTCGCTCACCATGCAGTGGCGCAACGTCGTCCTGGTGCTCGACACCTCGGCGTCGACCGGCTACCGCGAGAGCGTCGAGAGCGTGAACGAGACCATCCTCGCGCGCGCCCGCGACCTCCTGGAAGAGCTGGACGGAGCGCGCGGCGACCGCGTGCGCCTGTACACCGCCGGCGCGCGACCGCGCCTCTTGTCCACGCGCTCGCCGGAGGACGCGCTCGCGCTCCTCTCGACGCTCGGGGAACCGCGCGACGAGCCGCTCCAGCTCGCCGACCTCGTGGCGGAGCTCGTCGACGTGGCCGAGGAGGAGGCCGCCGGAACGGACCAGAGCTCGATCGAGGTGCGCTTCCTGACGGACCTGCAGCGCACGACCTTCTTCCCCCCCACCCCGCTGGCCATGGGCGCCGACGGGGAGGCGCGTCCGGAGGCGGCGCTCGAGGCGACCCCTCTGCAGCGCGCGCTCGACCGGCTCGAGGAGCTCGGCGTCGCGGTCGTGGTCGAGGACCTGGGGCCCGCCATCGCGTCGCCGGCCAACCTCGGCGTCGAGTCCGTGGCGCCGCTCGGCAGCGTGCTCGGCCCGGGCACCTCCGCGGAGGTCGGCGTCTCGGTGCGCAACTTCGGCGCGCGCGCGCGCAACGGCGTGCGCGTCACCCTCGAGGTCGACGGGACGAAGCTCGCGACGAAGACGATCGAGCTGATCGATGCGCGCGGACGCGCCGAGGTCGTGTTCCAGGTCCCGTTCCAGCGCCCGGGCCCGCACGCCCTGGTCGCGCGGCTGGAAGGCGACCGCCTCACCGTCGACGACGAGCGCGCGCTCACGGTGGACGTCCCGGCTCCGATCGAGATCCTGCTGGTGAACGGCGATCCGAGCGCCGAGATCGAGCGCGACGAGGTCGGCGTGCTGCGCACGATCCTCGAGCCCTTCGACGGCGACGGCTCCCTCGGGCGCGCCGCGTTCTCGCCGTTCCGCACGCGCGTGATCGACGCGGCGGCGTTCCGCGCCGACGCCGCGCTGCTGCAGGAGGCCGACCTGATCGTGCTCGCCAACGTCGCGTCTCCTTCCACGCGCGTCTTCGAGGCGCTCGAGCGGCACGTGGAGGCCGGCGCCTCGCTCTTCGTGAGCCTCGGCGACCGCTTCCTCGA
>CAZDYS010000083.1:0-8157 GCA_964509445.1 uncultured Planctomycetaceae bacterium | reverse complement strand
GTGCTGGCCACCCTGGACGACGAGGGCGCGAGCCCCCTCCTGCTCGAGCGCACCTTCGGCCGCGGTCGCGTGCTGCTCTGGACCAGCTCGATCGACCGCGACTGGAACCGCGTCGCCGACTCTCCGAACACGCTCGTGCCGCTCGTGCACGAGCTCTTCCGCAGCGCCGTGCTCGGCGCCCCGATGGAGCTCGACGTTCCGGTCGGCGAGAGCCTCAACCTCGAGGTCGACTCGTTCCCGCGCCAGCCGGTCGTGGTCGCGCCGGACGGAGAGCGTCGTCCGCTCGACGGCGAGCCCGTGGCGGCCGCGGAGGGCGTGTGGTCGCTCCCGACCATCGGTCCGCTCGACAGCGCCGGGAGCTGGCGCGTCGAGTGGGAAGGCGGACGGCAGCCGTTCAGCGCGGGCCTGCGCCCGGAGGAGGGAGACCTCGAACGCGTGGGCCAGGACGAGCTCGAGAGCTCCCACGCCGTGTGGCAGCTGTACCGCGACGAGGGCACGCGCGAGGAGGAGATCGAACCGGAGCGCGGTGAGCTCTGGCGCACGCTCGCCGCCCTGGCGCTCGCCTGCCTGATCGCCGAGACCCTGTGGGCCGCGTTCGTCGGCCGCAACCGGAGGAGCGTATGAGCGTCCAGGAGACCCTCACGGAGTCCGCCGGGACGGGGCTGACCGAGTCGCTGCGCCTGCTCGACCTGCCGCCGAGCTGGGTGCTCGTGCTCGTGATCCTGCCGGCGCTCGCCGCGCTGACCTGGATCGGCTACGGGCGCGAGCGCATCGGTCGCCGCGCGCGCGTCGCGCTGATGATCCTGCGCTCGCTGGCCTTCGGCCTGCTCCTCCTGGTGCTCGCGCGACCGGTCCGGGTCCAGCAGCGCGAGGACAAGCAGGCGGCCGAGGTTCTCGTCCTGATCGACGACTCCGCGAGCATGCGGCGGCGCGACACCTACAGCGGCGACGAGGCGACCCGCGAGGCGCTCCAGAGCGTCGCCGGCGGCTCCCCCACCGAGAAGACGCGACTCGAGCTCGCCGGGGACGCCTGGACCCGAGCTCTCGAGCCGATGCTCGCCGAGGGCGCCTACGAGACGCGCCTGTTCGCGTTCTCCGAGGCGGTCACGCCGGTCACCGACGTGGAGGCGCTCACGGGACGCGGGTCGGGCACCTACCTGGGGAGCGCCGTCGCGCCGGCCCTGGCCGGCGCACGCGGCCGCCACGTCACCGACGTGGTCGTGCTCTCGGACGGGCGCTCCAACGGCGGCCTCCTGGTCGAGGACGCGGTGGCGGCGGCGTTCCGCGCAGGCGTCCCGGTGCACACTCTGGTCGTCGGCGACACGCGACCGGAGAAGAACGCGATCGTCGAGCTGGTCGAGGCCCCGGGCGAAGCGCTCGAGGGCGACGAGCTGGGCGTCACGGTGCGCGTGATCGGACGCGGCGCCGACGACGTGGGCGAGGTCGCGGCCGTGCTCGAGGAGCTCGATCCCTCCGGCAACGTCCTGCGCACGGTGTACGAGGAGCGCGTCGCGCTCTCCCCGGAGGGCGAGCGGGTCGTGATGCTCGCGCCCGGCGGCGACGCGGCGCTGCGCAGCGGCGAGCGGCGCTTCCGCGTGTCCGTGCCGCGCCTGTCCGGCGAGACGCTCACGGACGACAACGCGGTCGAGTTCAGCGTGCACGTGTCCCCGGCCAAGATGCGGGTCCTCTACGTCGACGGATACCCGCGCTGGGAGTACCGCTACCTGAAGAACATGCTCCTGCGCGCCGACAAGAACCTGGAGGTCCAGTGCTTCCTCCTGTCGGCCACGCCGGACTTCCCGCAGGAATCGTCCCCGCGGCTCCCCTCGCTCACGCGCGTCCCCACGACGCGCAAGGAGCTGCTGGACAACTACGACGTCGTCCTGCTCGGCGACGTCGACCCGAGCCGCGTCTCGCACTCGGACGCGGAGGTCGAGGAGTTCCTCACCTCGCTGCGGCAGTTCGTCGAGGCCGGCGGCGGCCTCCTGTTCCAGGCGGGCGAGTACTACAACCCGCGCCGCTACCTCAACACGCCGCTGAAGGACGTGCTGCCCGTCGTGCTCGACTCCACCGGCGTGCTCGCTTTCGACGGCGACACGACGCGCGAGTTCCGCGCACAGCTCGAGGACCCGAACAACCCGCACGAGATCCTGCGCCTGCACCCGGAGCCCGAGGTCAACCGCAGGCTGTGGGAGGACCCGGTCGACGGCCTGCGCGGGTTCTACTGGTACTCGCCCGTCGACAAGGCGAAGCCCGGCGCGACGACGCTCCTGCGCCACCCCACGGACGTGAGCTCGCAGACCGGCGATCGCTACCCGCTGCTGGTGACGGGCTACTACCCCTCCGGACGCACGCTCTTCCTCGCGGTCGACTCGACCTGGATGTGGCGCTACCGCTACGGCGACCGCTACCACGAGGCCTTCTGGCGCAACGCGATCCGCTGGCTGGCCCTCGGTCGCCTGAAGAGCGGCGACCGTCGCTTCCGCCTGGAGACGACGCGCGCGAGCTACGACCTCGAGGATCGCATCCTGCTCGAGGCCCGCGTGCTGGACGAGGACTTCCGCCCCGCCTCGAGCCCGACGCAGTCGGTGCAGTGGAGCGGACCGGACGGCCGCGAGGCGGAGCTCGTGCTCGACCGCGCGGACCGCGACGGGCTCTTCCGCGGCACGCTGCAGGTCGGACGCCCCGGCCTCTACCGCGCGTGGATTCGCGGGACCGACGGTCAGCGGCTCAGCTCGACCGAGTTCGAGGTCCTCTTGCCCTCGCGGGAGAACTCCGATCCCTCGCCCGATCCCGAGGCCCTCGCCCTCCTGTCGGAGAAGACCGGCGGGCGGGCCCTGGGGCTGGGCGCGGTCGCGGAGCTCGCGCAGGAGCTCCCCGGCGGAGAAGAGCGTCGCGAGCCCATCTCCTCGAGCCTCGAGGACGCCTGGGACCACTGGGCCACCCTTCTGCTCGCGCTCGGGATACTCTCGACGGAGTGGATCCTGCGGAAGAAGGTCGAGCTGGTATGAGAGCGCTGTCCGTCCTCGCGCTCGCCTGCGTGCTGAGCCTCCCGACCTCGTCCCAGGCGGACGAGCGGCGCGGCTTCACCTACCCGCTCACGCGGCACGCGCGCGACCAGGCCGCCCTCGCGGCGGAGCACGTCGCGGAGGAGCGCTGGGACAAGGCGATCAGCGTGCTGCAGGAGATGATCTCCATCGGGGAGGTCGCGGTCCTGCCGGACGCGTTCCGCGCCTCGGCGGACCAG
This sequence comes from uncultured Planctomycetaceae bacterium, assembly GCA_964509445.1. Lineage (GTDB taxonomy): Bacteria > Planctomycetota > UBA1135 > UBA1135 > CAZDYS01. The sequence continues at coordinate 4,910 of CAZDYS010000083.1, read as the reverse complement.
CTGTCCGTGCACCTCGCCCACCCCGGCGCCGGCGCCTGGGCGCGCACGCAGCTCGCGAACCTCCCCGCCAGTGCGCGCGCGCGCTACCGCGACCGCTACGGGCGTGACGCCGAAGCCGCGCTCGAGGAAGCCGTCCGCCGCCGGGACCGTCGCGCGCTGGTCGCCGTGGCGGACCGCTGGCCGCTGTGCGACGCCTCGATCCGCGCCTGGTGGATCCTCGGCGACCTCGAACTCGAGGAAGGACACGCCCACACGGCGATGATCGCCTGGCAGCGCGGACAAGAGATGCACGAGCGCGTGCACGGCGGCGCGCCCCAGGGACTCGCGGCCCGGCTCGCGCTGGCCCACCGCTCGCTCGACGAGGGGGCGCACGAGGAAGGCGCGTTCGTCCCCTTCCCGGACAACCGGATCGCGGAGCGCGGCCCGCTGCCCTCCGGCGACGCGAAGCCCTGGACCACCGAGCTCGACCTCGCTCCCTTCGGCAACTCGATCAGCCTGCACTCGCTGCGTCCGGCCCTGGACGGCGCGAACCTGTTCGTCACCTCCTCCCTGGAGGTCTACGCGCTCGACACCTACTCCGGCGAGCTGCGCTGGCGCAGCGGACGACCGGCGGGCTGGGAGCGGTTGATGCCCAACCGCGCGAACGAGCTGTTCACCGGGATCGACCAGAGCACCGTGCGCATCGCGCCCGCCGTCGGCGGCGGGATCGTGGTCGCGGCCCTGCAGCTGCCGTACACGCAGTACGCGCACGACGAGATCCAGGGCATCGACATCATGGAGCCGATCCCCGAGCGGCGGCTCCACGCCTTCGACGCGGAGACCGGCGCGCTGCTCTGGAGCCACGCGCCCGAGCTGCGGATGGAGCAGGGCCGGCCCTTCTCGCTGGCTCCCGGCGAGCTCTCGTTCGCGGAGTCGATGAAGGTCACCGGCCCCCCGGTCGTCGCCGGCTCGCGCGTGCTCGTGCCCTGCATCGGCGACCTCGAGGGACGGATGTACGCCCACGTGGCGTGCTACGAGCTCGAGACCGGCGAGGAGCTGTGGTCGACGGGCATCGTCAGCGGACAGGTCCCGCGGAACATGTTCGGCCGCGCGGAGCTCGAGTTCTGCTCGACGCCGGTCGTGATCGCGCGGGACCGCGTGATCGTGCAGAGCGAGCTCGGTACGGTGGCGGCGCTCGACCTCATGAGCGGCCGCATCCTGTGGGAGTCCCTCTACGACCAGGTGCCGCTCCCGCGCTCGCCCGGCTACTCCTACGCACGCCGCCCGAAGACCTGGCGCCTGGCCCCTCCGGTGGTCGCCGACGGCGTGGTGCTCTCGACGCCCTCGGATTCCGGCGAGCTGACCGCCTTCGACCTCGAGGACGGTCGCGTGCTCTGGACCCAGAGCCGCCTCGAGCTGTCGCGCCTCGGCGGCGCGACCAGCAACCAGGCGTTCGACCTCCTGGTCGGCGCGGACGAGGACGCGTTCTACCTGTCCGGTCCGCGGCTCGCGCGGATCGGCAAGCCCGGCGGGCTGCGCACGCCGGGGCTGCGCGTGGACTGGCGCATCGAGCTGGACACCGCCAAGACGCGCCCGGTCCTGACCGCGAAGCACGTGCTGGTGCCGCTGCCGGCGGGACGCCTCGTACTGGACCGACGAGACGGTCGCGAGGTCGCCTCCCTGAGCGCGCGCTGGGAGGATCAGTACGGCACCGCCCTGGTCGGCAACGGCCAGCTGTTCATGCTTGGCCGCAGGAGCCTGTCCGGCACCTTCGACTGGGACCTGTTGCTCGCGCGACAGGAGAAGCTCCTGGCCCAGACGCCGGGCGACGCGGGCGCGACCGTCGACACCGCCGGCCTCTATGCGCGACGCGCGGAGGCGGCACTGGAAGCCTCCGAGCTCTTCGCGGCGCGCGGGTTCCTGCAGCGCGGTCGCACCCTGCTCGAGCCCGTGCTCGAGCGCCTCTCCTCCGACGGCGACGGGGACGCGGGCCTCTACCGCGCGGCGGCCGACGAGCTGCACGGCATCCTGCGCAGCGAGGCGCGCGCCCTCGGCCAGCAGGGCGACCGGGCCGGAGCGCTGACGGCCCTCGGGCGCGCGCTGCGCTTGACGAGCTCCCCCACGGAGGTTCGCGACACCCTGCTCGAGACCGAGCTGCACCTGCGCGCGACGAACCGGCGCGCGGCGCACCTCGAGGTGCTCGCGCGGCTCGAGGAGGAGTCCGGGCGGCTCCCGCTGCCCTACGAGGCCTCGCTCACCTCGCTGGTTCCGATCGACCTGGACGCGCAGGGAGAGACGACGCTGACGGTCGGCACCTGGGTGCTCCTGACGCGCGCGGACGTCCTGGTCGGCGACGGACAGTGGCGCGCGGCCTTCGAGGACTGGCACACGCTGATCGACCGCCACGCGGAGGTGCGCCTGAGCGCGAGCGAGACGGCCGGCGAGCTCGCCAGCCGGCGCATCGCGGGGCTCTTGCGCGACCCGCGCGGACGCGAGGCCTACGAGCCGTTCGAGTCCCGGGCCTCGGAGCTCTACGCGCGCGCCCTGGAGGCGGAGTCGCAGGTGGGCCTGGAGGACGTCGGCCGCCGCTTCCCCCACTCGCGGGCGGCCGTGGAGGCGGACCGTGCCCGCCTGGACTGGGCCTACGCGGACGGCGACGCGGCCTACGTCGCCTCGATCGTCGCACGCTCGCGACGCTCCGGCGCCGCCACGGACGACACCGGACCGATGCTGCGCCTGGCGCGCGCCTTCGGCCGTCAGGGGAACCGGGAGCTCGAGCGCGCGATCCTCGAACGCCTCGCCACCGAGCGCCCGCGCGCGACCTCCGACCTGGAGGAGGACGAGGGCCGCACGATCCCCGAGCTCCTCGCCGCCCTGGGCGACGAGGCTCCCGCCGCGGGCGCGGACACCGGGACCGAGGCTCGCTTCGGGCTCCCGAGCCGCATGTCCCCTATTCGCTCCGGGTCCTTCGACTTCGTCGGGCGCCTCCCGAGCGACGGCCAGAGCCTGCACGTCTACGTCCGGCGGCCGGACCACGTCCCGCGCTCGCACCGCATCGGGCGGGGTGGATCCGCGCGTGCCGAGATCATCGACGAGGTCGAGGCCTACGCGAGCACCGGAGCGATGTCGCCGGTCTGGACGAAACAGCTCGAGGAGCCCATCGCCGGCGTGCAGACGACCGCCGTCAGTGGAGATCGCGTGCTGCTCGGCGGACGCCGCAGCGTGCAGGCCTACGACGCCTCGGGAGCCCTGCGCTGGACGCACCGCACCCCGGCGCGGATCGACACGATCGACGCCCACCGCGGCGTCGCCGTGCTCCTGCTCGGCGTCGACCAGCCCGCCCAGCTGGTCGGCCTGGACGCCCACGGCGGAACTCCGCTGTGGGAGCTCTCCCTCGCGGACCGCAACGACTGGCGCGCCCCCCTGATCGGCGACGGCTACGCGGTCCTGTTCTCGCGCGTGTTCCGCAGCAACGTGCTGGCGCGCGTCGTGGACGTCTTCCGCGGCACGGTCGTCGCGAACATCGACCTCGGACTGATCGAGGAGGCCAACCTCGAGCGCTGCTCCTGGATCGCGGACGGCAAGCTCCTGATCCCGACCTTCCGGACCCTCGGGGGCCGGCGGCAGAAGATCGAGGCCTTCGACCTCCTGACCGGCCGGCCGGCCTGGACCTGCCCGACGCCGGAGAGCGAGAACCTCCGGAGCATCGCGCTCGCGGACGGGGTCAGCTACCTGGTGACGGCGAGCGAGGAGTTCGACGTCTCCGGCGGCGTCTACTCGCTGGACCCGGCCTTCGGCTCCCTGCGCAAGATCGTCTCCCTGCGCCCCGGGGAGCAGCCGATCGGCCTGCCGGCGCGAGAGCTCACGCGGCTGCCGAGCCCGGATCTCTTCACCTACACCGAGGAGAGCGCGAAGCGGATCCTCGTGCGCGCGCTGCACCTCCCCTACCAGGCGCGCTGGACGACGCCGCTGCGCGTGCTCGACCTGGACCCGCGACTCGAGCTGCCGCTCCCGGCGCTCTCGGAGGACACCGTCGCGCTGTACTACGTCGAGCGCAACCCGCACACCGGGCGGCGCGGACAGCCGTGGCTCGCCTTCCTCGACCGCACCACGGGCCAGCCGCTCGAGACGCGCATGGTCGACGAGGACTTCGGCTACGCGGATCGCCTCGAGCTGCGCGGCCTCGGGAGCAGCCTCTTCCTCACCGGCCACGGCAACCTGACGCGTGGCTGGCGCATGCAGATCCTGGAGCAGAGCAACCAACGATGAACCGACACCCGCTGATCGCTGCCTCGATCCTGTTCGCGGCCCTCGCGACGGAGAACGCCGGCGCCCAGGACGCGCGCGAGCTCTACGACGCGCGCCCGATCGTCGTCTCCGCCGAGCAGGAGGCCGCGGTCCAGGGCGGTCTGCGCTGGCTCGCGAACCACCAGCTCGCGACCGGTGCGGAGCGCGGAGCCTGGCCCGGGATGGTGGGCTACAAGCTGAACAACGACTACCGCGTGACGCAGGAGGGCACCGGGCACGTCGGCGTGACCTCGCTGGCCTGCATGGCCTTCCTGGCCGGCGGCAACCTGCCCGGTCGCGGGGAGTACGGCGACGTCGTCGAGCGCGGCCTGAGCTACGTGCTCTCCTGCGCCAACGAGGACGGCTACATCTCGCGCAACGGGACGCGCATGTACAGCCACGCGTTCTCGACGCTGTTCCTCGCCGAGATCTACGGCATGACGCACCGGCGCGACGTGCGTCGCGCGCTGCAGAAGTCCGTCGACTTCATCGTCGACACCCAGAACGACGAGGGCGGCTGGCGCTACGTGCCGTTCGCCCCCGAGTCGGACATGTCGATCGTCGTCTGCCAGGTGCTCGCGCTGCGCGCCGCGCGCAACATCGGCATCCGCGTCCCGAAGTCGACCGTCGACAAGGCCATCCGC
>CAZDYS010000082.1:0-11191 GCA_964509445.1 uncultured Planctomycetaceae bacterium | reverse complement strand
ACAACTGCGCGACGCAGACGCGCCGCGAGAGCGGGCTCGCGCGCAAGCAGTCCGAGAACTTCGTCGAGATCCACCCGCGCGACGCGAGGAAGCGCGGCATCGCCGACGGCGACCGCGTCGAGATCTCGACCCGGCGCGGTGCGGTCGAAGCGGTCGCGCTGGTCTCGCGGCAGGTGCGTCCCGGCTGCATCTGGACGCCGCTGCACTTCGCCGAGGCGCGCGCGAACGTCCTGACGACGGACAAGGGGGATCCGGTCACGCAGACCGCGGAGTACAAGGTCTGCGCGGCGGAGGTGCGCAAGCTCGATGGCAACGCCGGCGAGGGGGCGTTCCCCGGCAGCTACTACCGCACCAGCGGACCCGGTCCCGGCGCGACGACGAGCTGAGGTCCGGGAGCGGCCGGGCGGCGTAAGTCCCTGTCCCGCAGGCGCCAACGACCGCGCCTCGAGGCCAGCGACCCGATTTCCGCGAGATCCCGCGAGGGGTCGCGGCGGGTCGGGGCACCAAGACCGCGTCCCCGGTCCCGCTCCAGGAGTTTCCGCCATGCGCCTCGCCCTCTTCCTGCCCGCCCTCGCCCTCCTCGCCTCTCCCTCCACCGAACCGCTCGCCTGGGCCCCCGAGGCCGGGACGCGCCTCGAGCGGCGCATCGAGCATCGGAACCTGACCGCCATGGACGACTTCCGCGTCGAGATGGGCGGACAGGAGCTGCCCTCGGAGTACCTGCCGCAGATGGAGTTCGAGATCCGCTCCTCCGGCGTGCTGGCGGTCACCGACGAGCTCGTCGCGGTGGGGCCCGGACGCCCCGAGGTGCTGCTGCGCCGCTACGACGAGATCGAGGCGGAGGCCAGCGAGAGCTTCTCGATGACGGGCATGGACCCGTCCGAGGAGAGCGGCTCGGCCGGTAGCGCGCTGGTCGGCGAGGAGGTGCGCTTCGCCTGGAGCGACGACGAGGACGGCTTCGTCGCCAGCTCGCCCTCCGGTGCCGAGGAGCTGCCGGACGGGCTCGGCGAGGACCTGGGCCTGCGCGCGCTGCTGCCGACGGAGTCCGTCGCCGTGGGGGACGCGTGGGAGCTCGACGGCGCGCTGTTCACGGGGCTGCACCGCCCCGGCGGCGACCTCGGGCTGGTCTGGTCCAGGAGCGAGGGCATGCGCGGGGACTACGACGAGGTCACCGACCTCGGCGGCACGCTCGACGCGACGCTGGTCTCGGTCGAGGAGGGCGTCGCGCGCATCGAGATCACCGGTGAGCTCGAGGGAGTCGAGGAGGAGACGTCCGACCTGGAGGAGGTGCCGATGGTCGACGGGACCGCCAAGGTCGTCACCACGACGACCTACGACGTCGAGGCGGTGCTGCTCTGGGACGTCGAGCACGGGCACCTCGCGTCCTTCGAGCTCAGCGCGGACGCGCTGCTCGAGATGGAGACGACCAAGGACGAGGGCCAGCCGGGGCCGACCTACGTCTCGTTGATGTCCTTCAGCGGTGCCTGGGAGCTGACCGTCGAGGTCGAGCGCCTCTGAGGAGCGGGCTCTCGCAGGTGCACGACGCGCCGCGCCGGGTTCGCCTGGCGCGGCGCGTCGCCTCGTTTCTCAGGGACGCTCGAGGAAGAACAGGTACGTGGCGCCGTCGACGCCGCCCGCTCCGGAGCCCAGGAAGATCTCGATCCGCTCGCCGGTGATCGTGTCGTAGCGGTTCACGCGGTCGCTCTGGTCCGAGGTGACGTACAGGTGTCCGTTCTGCGGGTTCACGGCGAAGCCGCTGGGCCGTGTCATCGTCACGAGTCGTCGCAGGAACGTGCCGTCGGGCGCGAAGGCGAGGACCTCGTTCGAGCCCCAGCTCGAGAGCCACAGCCCGCCGTCCGGGCGGAACGAGAGCATGCGCGGATTGCGCAGCCCGCCGGCGCCGGCGCGCACAAAGGCTCCCAGGAACTCGCCGGTCGCGCCGTCGTAGCGCAGCACGCGGTGGTTCTCGAAGCTCGGCACGTAGAGGTCGCCGTCCGGTCCGAAGCACATGCCGGCGTCGGGGCCGTCCAGGTTGCCGCTGCGCGCGGGCACGAAGGTCCCGAGGTAGGCACCGGTCGTGCCGTCGTAGCGCAGCACGCGGTCGTTCCCGAAGCTCGCTACGTAGACGTTGCCGTCGGGGCCGAACACGGCGGCCGTCGGGCCCTGGAGCGGACCGTTCTCGTCCTGAGGCGTGGAGGGATCGTCCTCGATGAAGACGTCGACGAACCGGGTCCCGCGAAACCGCAGCACGCGGTTGGTCTCCTCGGCGACGGCGTACAGGAGACCGTCGGGACCGAGGTGGATCGACTGGGCGCCAGCGAGGCCGGACAGCTCTCCGCGCTCCTCTCCGGTACGCGCGTCGAAGCGGTGCGCGGCGCCGGAACGGTAGCCGGAGACGAGGAGCTCGCTGGTCGGAGCCTGCACGAGGGGGCGCGTGGCCGAGGCGCGCCGCTGGGCGAAGGGCTGGCACGAGAGCAGGAGCAGTGCCAAGAAGAGGCCGAGGAAGGAATGCATGGAGATTCGCGGGCGCAACGCGAGTCGCGCTGGAGAGAAGGGGGAGCGGTGCCTGCCGCGACCGGTCAGTCCTCGGGCGCTCGCGAAGTGCGCAGCGAAAGTTGCTTTTCTTGTCTGTATCGAAGCGTCGACGCGCGCGGGAACGGCCGCCAAAACGAAAAGAGAGCCGTCGCTCCTGCGCCTCGGGACCTTGGGAACCGCGGCAGGCTCGATCTAAAATCGGACCCACGGCGGCGTCCCCCTCTCGCGACGCGACCGAGGAGCCCCCCCTCCGGCCGGCCGGCAACCGGCTTCCCCCCCGCGCAGGTCCCCAGCAGGTACCCGATGGCAACCCAGAAGAAGCGCCGTCCCTATCGACGCCGTTCGACCGAAGAGCAGATCCGCGACCTCGAGGCCCAGATCGCCGTGCTGAAGCGGCAGGCGGCGGAGGAGAAGAAGTTCTCTCCCGACGCGGTGTTCCGGGACCGCGAGCGCCTGGAGCTCTCGCGCGCGGACTATGCGCAGCTGGTCGGCGTCTCCGCGCTCACGATCTACCACTGGGAGCACGGCCACTCGAAGCCGCGCGTCGCGCAGCTCGAGCGCTGGCTCGCGGTCAAGAACCGCAAGGCCCAGGACGCCTGGCGCGAGCTCGGCTACGCCTAGGGCCGCCGCGCCTCAGGCGGCCCGCCGCGCGAGCCGGAACCCGATCCACGCGAGCCCGCTCCCGAGGAGCAACGTGACCGCGAGCGCGGGCACGGTGTCGCGACTCAGGAGCGCGTCCTGGTGGACGCCGACCATCCAGAGCAGGACCGGGACGGACAGGAGCGCGTTGTGGTGGGTGCGTTCGGCGACCAGCCGCGCGTCGGCCTCGGGCGCGGCGGTGCCCGCGGCCAGCGCGGCCAGCACGCGTTTCTGAGCCGGTCCGATCCGGAGCCACGCGTTGGCGGCCATGACCGTTCCCAGGAGGGCGCCCACGTGGACGTAGGTCGCGCGCGCGGAGAACCCCTGGACCTCGCGCAGGAAGCCGCCGAACCCGACCACGAGCGCCGCCCAGACGAGCGCCGCGAGCCAGTGCATGCCGCGCGGCAGCCGGGCGAACAGCTGGTCGTAGACGAAGTAGCCGAGCAGCACGCCGAGGAGGCCCGGGCCCCAGTCCGCTCCGGTCGGAGGCGGGTGCTGGCCGTCGAACAGGTTCGCGCCGTCGTAGCCGTGGTAGTAGACCAGGAACAGCAACAGGAACCCGGTCATCCACGTGAACGCCGCTCCCCAGCGGAACCAGGCGAGCGTGCGCGGCACGAGCTCCGGCAGGACGCGCCGCTGCGTGTCCTCGTCGAGGCGCTCGACGAAGCGTCCCTGGATCCCGTTCAGGTAGAAGAGCAGACCGATCCACAGCGCGCCGGACGCGAAGTGCAGCCAGCGGTCGAAGAGCTCGAAGAGGTCCATGAAGTGGGGTTCGAACGCGGCCCGCGTTCGGGGGCGCAGAGCCTACCGGAATGCCGCCGCGTGCGGCGGGGAGCGACGGAAACGCCCGCTCCGAACAGGTCCCGAGCGGCTAGACGTCGATCGCCGTCGAGAACTTCACGCGCGACCACACGATGTGCGAGTCGTAGCGTCGGATCGCCGGGTCCGACATGAGCTCGCGCTCGCCCCAGCGTTCGTAGGTGCCCTGGTCCGGCGCGTGCACGACCAGCACGAAGTCGACCTCGCCGGCGACGCTGTAGCACTGACTGACCTCCGGCGCCGCTCGCATGCGCTCCTTGAACGCCTCGTAGGCCTCGACCGTCTCGTGGTGGAACGCGATCAGGACGACGACCGTGATGTGGTCCTTGTCGGGGTCGAGGATCGCGACCTCGGCCTGGATCACGCCCGCCTCCCGCAGGGCCGTCAGGCGGCGCCGGACCGAGGAGGCCGACAGCCCGACGCGCTCGCCGAGCTCGGCGTGCGACAGCCGGTTGTCGCGCTGCACGATGCGCAGGATCTCCCGGTCGAACGAGTCCATGGCGCGAAGCCTAGCCCTGCCTCGGGGCGCGGGAAAGGCGCGCCGAGACGGGTCGCGGCGGAATCCGCCGCGCGTCCGCCCCCAGGCGGCGGATCCGTGCGCGCGCGCGGCGGACTTCGCCGCGATCGTCCTCACCCGGGCGCCTATCTTGTCGTCGCCCCACCGCACGCTCCGACGCTCGGACCGACCGCCATGATCGCCACGCTCCCCGCGCTGCTCCTCGCAGCCTCGCTCGCCTCCCTCGGCCTCCAGGACGAGGCGCCCGGCTACGGCCCCGCGCGCCTCGACCACGGCACCCTCGACGAACGCCTGCACGGCGTGTGGCGATCGCGCGGCTACGGCTGGCTCGCCCACGTGACCGCCGACGACTTCGTGCTGTACGACCACGGGCCGGCCGGCACGCGCCGCGTGAGCGAGACGAAGGAGGACCTCCTGACCTGGTTCGGCTACTTCGAGCGCACCGGCGACGTCGTCGTCGTGGGCGGCAAGGATCCCGCCAACTCGACCACCTACACCTTCGATCGGCTGGAGGCGCTGCCGGAGAGCGTCGCGACGGCGATCCCGTCCGACCCCGAGTCGGTCTTCGAGTACTTCTGGCGCGTGATGGACGCGCACTACTCGTTCTTCGACCTGTGGGGCGTCGACTGGCAGGCGCGCTACGAGGAGTACCGTCCGCGCGTCACGGCCGCCACCACGGACGCGGAGCTGTTCCGCGTGCTGCGCGACGCGCTGGCGGGGATGCAGGACGACCACCTCCTGCTCGAGGCGGAGCTCGACGGCGTGCGGGAGATCTACTCTCCGGGCTTCGCGCGCGTCCTGATCCCCACGCTGCGCGAGGCGTTCCGCGCGCAGGACGAGATCGCGAGCTTCGACCGCTTCGTCTCACGCTGGCGCGGCCGCTACAAGAACAGCGTCGCGACCGTCCTGCTCGACGGCGACTACCAGCTGGAGGCCGACGGGCGCGTGCTGTGGGGTCGCCTGGGCACGATCGGCTACGTGAACCTGCTCGCCATGGGAGGCTTCGCGCCGTCCGACGACATGGAGGTCGAGGTCCCCGCGGTGCACGCCGCGATGGGGCGGATCCTCGCGGGCCTCGCCGACTGCGAGGCGATCATCGTCGACGTCACGCAGAACACCGGTGGCTACGACGAGGTGCAGCTCGCGATCGCCGCGCACTTCGCTCGAGAGAAGACGCTGGCGTTCACGAAGTTCCCCGCAGGGATCGAGGGCGTCGAGCCGCAGCCGTTCTATGTGCTGCCGGCAGAGGAGCACCGCTTCCTCGGTCCGGTCGCGCTCGTGACGAGCGACTACACCGTCAGCGCGGGCGAGGACTTCACGCTCGCGATGCGCGCGCTCCCGAACGTCACGCACTACGGCATGGCGACCTGCGGCTCGTTCTCGGACGTCCTGCCGAAGGAGCTGCCCAACGGCTGGACGGTGAACCTGTCCCACGAGGTCTACCTCGACGGCGAGGGGCGCCACTGGGAGGGCAAGGGCGTGCCGCCGGAGGTGCCGCTCGCGGTGTTCGACCCCGCGGACATCGAGAACAGCCACGTCGACGCGATCTTCGAGGTCGCGGACGCGCTGCTACAGGCGGGGGGCTAGCGGCCTCCGGTCCTCAGAAGGACAGCGTGAAGCGCGTCTCGCTCCCCGCCTCCACGCGCACGTCGCGCGCGGTCAGGCGTCCGAGCTCTTCGTGGCGCGCCTCGATCGTGTAGCGCCCCGGCGCGAGCCCCTCGAGGAGGAACGCCCCGTCGATCCCGGTCACGTCGAACCAGGGATGGTCGAGCACGTGCACGCGCGCCTCCATCCACGGGTGGATGTCGCATCGGAAGTCGATCCCGAGCTCCTCCCGCTCGAACACGACCGTGAGCGGCGGCTGACCCGCGCCCATGTTGCGGTTGCCCGGCCCCTCGTTCTTCTTGGGCCGCGCGTTGACGTTGTGCGGCGTCGGGTCGCTGTTCCGGATCTCGAGCGGCTGCCCGGTGCGCAACGCGAGCACGTGCGGCGTGTACAGGCACCCGCGCTGGTCGAGCACGGCGGGCGTGCTCGGCGGCGCCGGCGCGTCGTCCTCGTCGATCCCCCGCGTGACGCGCACCAGCACGCCGGCGAGCCGCCCGTCCTCGACGACGACGAGGTCGCTCAGGTGCTCGACGTCCGGGTGCGTCGTGCACTCGGTCTTCTTGCGCGCACCGAGCGGGAAGCGCTCCGGCGGCGTGCCGGAGAAGAGGATCGAGCCCGCGAGGTTGCCCGTGCCGGGCGAGCCTTCGAGCGCGACGGTCTCGAGCCCCGCGGGACGCACGCTGCGCGACGGCGGACCGGCGGGGTCGGTCCCCTCGGCCGCCTGCCCGCAGCCGCTCGCCAGGAGGAGCAGCCAGGCGAGCCCGCATCGATCGAAGCGCATCCTCATGAGGTCCCCGAGTGGCGGAGGCGGAAGGATTCGAACCCTCGGTGACTTGCGCCACGCCGGTTTTCAAAACCGGTGCATTCGGCCACTCTGCCACGCCTCCTGTGGGGTCGCGATCCTACTTCGCGGTGGCTAGAACGCCACTCTTGGGAGCGTGGGGTGAGGTTCTGGGTGCTAGCGGCTCACCGTCGATCGAAAGGCTCCAGCCTCACCGGTCCTCATGAGCCCACATCACTCCGCAGCAGCTCCGGCCCAGAGAACGGCCTAGGGGAGCCTCAGGTCTTCCTGGGCATGCGGACCGGGGCATGTTGCCGGGAGACCGTGCAGCATCTACCGTGTCGAGGGTGGTTCAACTCGCAGAAGCCATAGGGATCTCGAGGCTCATACTGGCCGTTGTCCCGCTGCTTGCGGCCGGCATCGCGCAAGATGAGTCTGGTCGTGATCTGGACCTGCCGAGTTCCGGCCCTAGTGGCGGATCAGAGGAGAAGCTGGCGCCGGCTCCGCTCACAGAGGCCGGGGTTGAGGACAACTCGCAGGGTGCAGTCGGATCGGCAGGCAAACCTGCTACCACCTCTCCTGGTCACGAGCCTTCGCTGGCTGACAAGGCCTTGTGGACCGTTGCGGGGGCCTTGTTCGTCGCCGCGATCATAGGTGGAGTCAAGCTCTTTCGGGCACGCCTGGAGGACAAGGTTCGACTAGCCGGCAGGGTCTCGATGGCCATAGGCAAGGGAGGGCCCGGAGTAAGGGTGTCCCTCGTCTGCAAGAGTCTCCGGCCCGCCAAGTTGTCGAACGTAGTGCTCTGGAGGGACGGTGTCCGCATTGCCATGAAAGAGTCGGGGGCAGTGAACATCGATTGGGAGTATCACCACGCTAGTGGTGGTCCGTACGACCAGGTGGGCATGCTGCTTACCCCCGAGGTCACCAGTGAGAACGGCGAGCACATCATCGAACGCGACAGTGTGCTTCACTTCTCCTTGCCAGAGTCGACGGCTTGTATAGACGAGATGATGGCCGAGCCGATGGGGCACTCCAAGATCGCCGTTCAGTTCGCAAACGGAGACGAACAGGTCGTCTTGAACGGCGCAGACTTCCTTCCGCAGATGCGGAGCGGGCTGACCACATCTGCGCAGGAGATAAGAAAGAGCGTTCCGGAGATGATCCTTCGCGTGGTCCACCGGGGCCCCTCCTCGTGATAGCCCGGGCCGGGTGGCGCTGCACTGGCAAAATGTGGGCCGCCGCGGGACCTGTCTTCTAGGAGTGAGGACGCAAAATGAACTCCCCGGCCAACTGAACGAATGCAGGCTTGCCAGGCTCATCCACATTCGTGAACCGATAGATCTGGCCCGGCGCCAGCTCGGTGTATCCGCTCGACTCGAGTGTTGAGCTGGTTCCGTTCATGGCTTGGACGTGGATGCGGCCGGACTGCGAGCGGGCCTTGGGCGTTTCGCTGTCCTTCGCATAGATCAGGTCGCCGAGGAAGAAGGCGAAGGAACCACCATGCAGGGGGAGCAGAATCTGTTGCTTGTCTTCGAGGAGTTCTAGGTAGGCAGGCTCACTCATAGCGCTTCTGGGTTGGATTTGGTTCTCGGAGGCAGTTGCCGAGGCGGCGATCGTAGCGGACGGGGGCAAGAACGCTACTCTCGGGGGCATGAGGAGAGGTTCTGGGGGCTATCACCGTCGATCGAGAGGCTGCAGCGTCACCGGTCTTCATCAGCCCTCATCCCTCCGCAGCAGCTCCGGCCCAGAGACCGGCCTAGACTCGGTGGGGAGTGGGACTGAGGGGAAGCTACGGGGGCGCAATCCTGAGAGGCGACCGCTTGCCGGTAGACTCACTCAGTCATGGCAGACGAGTCGACAGAGGGTGAGAACGAACCTAGGGACCGCAACGACAAGCTGGAAGAGCTGCTACGCTCAATGGAAGAGCAAGCTAGGGCGACGCGCGAAGAGTGGTCTAGGGGTCACGTTAGACTTGGCGGGGTAGGGCTCTTCGCCGGCATGGACGACCCCAACCTGGTGGAGAGCTACCTGGGGGCGGCCAGGGACCTACTCGACCGTAACCGGGATCGCCTTCGTCAGTTCGCGTTGCCGATCTTCTTCCTTCAGCGGCACGCTCTTGAACTGGCCCTGAAGGAGGCGATCAGGATGGTCCTCGCATTCGAGCACTACAAGGAGGGCCGCCTCGGAGAGCCGCCAGAGCCGGAGCGGACGCACGACCTGTCCAAACTCCTTGCCACGCTCAGATCCGCCCTCGGCAGCTCTTCCACGACCCTCGGGAAGCTACCTTCCCTCGTCGCCAGTTTTCATCTCCGTGATGAGCGGAGTGTCTGGGCTCGCTACCGAAGCGACCACAAACCGGTTGAATTAGAACTGGGCAGCGCGCAGCGGGACCTCGACGATCTCTATCAGGAGATGTTCTCCCACTCAACGACGGCCGAGGGCGAGATTGGCTGGGTCGTCGAGTACTACTACGAAATAAGTGAGATCCTGAAACCCTAGCGGCTCTAGGAGGGGCCTTGGGCTTACCTCTAGAGGCTGCAGGCTACGCCCGCACCCCGCTCCAGAGAGCATGCGCCGCGCATACTCGATCCGCACATGGACTCAATTGCTTAGAGGCGGCGGACGCTAGGATTGGCGGGGTTGTCGAAGCCATCACTCAGCCCGCGCGACCCTGGGGAGCGGACGAGCTGTGGCTCGACGGCGAGCATCCGCTGGTCAAGCAGGGCATCTACGGTTGGTTCTTCAACGAGCCCCCTCTGGTCGTGCCCGTCGGGGTCTGACGCACCGGCTTTATGGTCAGCTCGAGCTCTTCGACCTTCTTCCTGGCGAAGGCCAACTTCTCTCCAAGGGCCGAGTTTACTGCTTATCCTCTCCTCTGTCGCGACGAGAGTTCAGGTCTCTTCCCTCTCCGGTCCGTTCCGGTCGGAGGCTGAGCGGCGCGTTCTCGAAGGGGCTGGAAAACGGTGCCTAACGGGAGGGTGCTCAAAGAGATGTTGGGGGTGTGGTCTATCCTCGGAACTCTCTGCCGAGATTGTTTTCCATTCGGCAGCAAAGTCTCGCGCGAACCCGTCCAGATCTGGAAAGAGCGTTTCCTCTGACACGCCGGCCACTACGGGAAGCTCATGCCGAAAGGCCCCCTTACACGAAACTGGGATAGTGATCTTGTGGAGGAAGCATGCGTCGCCATGCTGCTTGAGGTCGGATTCGGCCAGTCGCTCTAGCGCATCTCTCTCAAAAGAATGCAGCGTGTAGACGCTACGTTGCGCGGCGATGCGAGGGACGAGGTGGTCTGGGCTGAGCGGGACAGGTAATTGCCTGCAGAAGGCATCGAGGTCGTCGGCGTTCTCACGGAGGGCCATGGGGTCCAGAGCGGGGTCGCCAATTGCGGTGCGCCATGCACCGCGAGATCCTCGCAATTCCATCAGGTGAATTCCGGCCATCATCCAAATCGCGCCGTCCGCAGATGAGTCAAGATCGCGTACAGCAAAGTGCGCCGCGACAGCAAGGCTTCGAGTCCAATCAAGAAGCCGGGTAGGGAAGCCATGCTGCTGCATGATGAGGAGCGCCTCCCATGCATCACGTACCTGCCTGCCCAGGAGTGGGCGCGAGCGCAACCGAAACTCAGTCCACAGGTTGTTCTCGCATATCGCTAGGGCAGCGAGATCCGTGGGGTACGGCTGACGGAGCAGGCTGGGATTCAGATCGAAGGACGAGTTGTCCGCGCCGCGGAAGCAAAACCCGGGGTTGGTGGTTGGTCCCCACCTGCGCTTCCACGCTGCGTTGATTGTGGCCGTCCAGTCTGCAAGGTGGGTGAAGCAGCAAGATTGAGTCGTAATGGGGAAGGTCATGAGTCCCTGGCCGAGTGCATCTCCTGGATGCCATGATAGGTGGGGTAATCGCACACCAAAAACTCGCTTCCTAGAAAGCCGCGCGCGTGCGCGCTAGCTGAGGCACCGGAAACGGGCTCCGGTTGGGCCAACCAACGGTTCCTTGCCAGCGAAGCCGCAGAGGCAATAAAGCCTCGCGCGTGGGCCGACGCTAGCTCGTTGTGCCAGGAGGCCTGCGGCAGGGGGGGGCCAGCTTCCAAGGACGTCACCAGCGAAGTGGTGAGCGTCGGTGAGAGTCACCGTTGTCGCCAGGTGGCTCTGTGTGCTCGTGGCCATCAGGCTGGTGCTGGGAATCAGCGGCGAAGATGAGTCGCGCGCGTGCGCGTGTGCACGCGAGGGCTGCTACCGGTTCAGCGAACCGCTGCGATCTGGCCCCAACTGACTGCTGAGTCTCGTCTTAGGTCCACG
>CAZDYS010000081.1:823-11226 GCA_964509445.1 uncultured Planctomycetaceae bacterium | reverse complement strand
GACGGGCTGGATGCCCGCGACGAGGCGCTCCAGCAGACCGTCCTCCGACTGCAGCCGGCGAATGGCCTCGGCGAGCGACGCCGCGTCTCCCGGTGCGAACAGGAGCCCGTCTCGTTCGTGGGCGACGCTCTCCGGCAGCGCGCCCAGGTCACTCGCCAGGACCGGTCGACCGGCGGCGAAGGCCTCGCGAATCACGAACGGGAAGTTCTCGACCCAGACCGACGGCACCACGATCGCGTCGACCGACGCGAGGCAGGCGCCGAGCTCCGGGCGCTGGTAGGGGCCCGCCCACCGGATGCCGGCGGCCAGGGCGCGCTCCTTCAGAGCGTCCACGTAGAGCCGGTCGCTCGAGGCGCCCCAGATCGTCAGCGAGGGCTTCTCCTCGAGTGCCTCGAACGCCTCCACGAGCACGTGCACGCCCTTGTGCTTCGAGAGGCCGCCGAGGTAGCCCAGTCGCAGCGGTCGTCCGGCTTCGCGCTGGACGGGAGGGACGCCCCGCACGTGATCGGTCTCGGCGCCGTAGGTCAGGATCTCCACGGCGTCGGGTTCGAGCCCGCCCTCGACGAGGCGGTCGCGCAGGAAGCGCGTCGGGGAGAGGACGCGATCGAAGCCGCGGTAGGCCCTCCTGCGTCGCTCGTCGAGCGCGGTGCGGCGCTCGCGGAATCCCTCGAGCTCGCTCTCCTCGAAGCCGGCTTCCTCCGGATTCCCTTCGAGCAGCGCGCCGAGCTCGCGGTGCGCTTCCTCGCCGATCTGCGCCGAGAAGGCGCCGAGCTGATAGTCCCCGAGGTCCTCGATGCGGTTCAGGAACGAGAGGCCGAGGTCGCAGCGCGCACAGGCCGCGGGGTCTCCGATGGTCGTGCAGCGGCTCATGTCCGGGCGGACGAGCGTGAACCGATGGCAGACCGCGTAGTAGTCGTGCGCGGTGTAGATCGTGGGGATCCCGCGCGCCGCGGCGAAGGACGGCAGGTCCATCCCCAGCTTGATCAGGTGCTGGAAGTGAGCGACCTCGGGCCGCTCGAGCTCCAGGAACTCGTCGAAGCGCTCGGCGACGCCGGGTACGTCCAGGATCTCCTCCTGGTTGCGTGGCGGCGTGTTGACCGTGAGCCACGTGACGCCGAATCCGCTGCGCTGTTCGCGCCGCATCGACAGGTCCGGCAGGTCCTCGGCCACGCGGGGCGTGAAGACCTCGACGGCGTGTCCACGCTCGCCGAGCGCGGCGGCGAGGGCGGCGGTGTAGCTCTCGACCCCGGTGCGCTCCAGGGGCGGGAAGCCGTGGGTTACCAGGCAGATGCGCATGCGCGGCCGAGTCTACTGTGGGGGCAGCCGGGGCGAAACGAGGCCTGCGGGACGGGGGCCCTCGCGTCGGCCCGCCGGGCAGCCCGTTTTTCGCCGGGCGCCGGTCTCGTGGGCCCGGCGAGCAGCCGATACAGTTCGTCCCTCCCGGTCCCCGGCCATCGTCCCATGTCGTCTTCCCG
Organism: uncultured Planctomycetaceae bacterium; assembly: GCA_964509445.1. Taxonomy (GTDB): domain Bacteria; phylum Planctomycetota; class UBA1135; order UBA1135; genus CAZDYS01. The sequence goes on along the minus strand of CAZDYS010000081.1, from coordinate 9,751 downwards.
AATCCTGCAGCTCAACGCCTTCCACGCGAAGGTGGGTGGCGCCGAAGTCTACATGCACCTCCTGGCGGACGCGCTGCGTGACCGGGGCTACACGGTCGGCATGTTCGGGGGCAGCCCGGACGAGTCGATCGACGAACCGGAGCTCCGCGTCGTGCGGCGCGAGGAGTTCCAGCCCGATCGCCTGATCCGGGACGTGGAGCTCTCCGAGCAGCTCACGACCTTCTGCGAGCGCTTCCGGCCGGACCTGATCCACGTCCACAACATCGGTCAGCTCCCGGCCGACTTCGCGGGCACGATCGCGGACCAGGGGGTGCCGGTGCTGCAGACCGTGCACGAGTGGGGACAGCTGTGCCCGAACGCGTGGTGCGTGTTGCCGGACGGCCGCGTCTGCGAGGGGGGGCCCGGGTCGAAGTGCATGCAGCACGGCTGCGAGTCCAACTACCCCTTCGACGGTCGGGTGCTGAGCGCGGCGATCGTGCGCTACAACCTGATCCCCAAGTCGTTCGACCGCTTCCTGTGCCCCAGCCAGGCCCTCGCGAACGACCTGATTCGCCACGGCTACCCGAACGTCGAGGCGCTGCCCCTGTGGGTGGACGTCGAGGGCTTCGGCCTGGCCGACGGTGGCGTGCCCGAGCGCGAGGACGACCACATCCTGTTCCTCGGCCGGTTGGTCAAGGAGAAGGGCGTCGAGTACCTCGTGCGCGCCATGCCGCACGTGCTCGAGCGCGTGCCGGAGGCTCGCCTGTCGATCGTCGGCGGCGGTGCCGAGGTGGAGGCGCTCCAGGAGCTGGCCAAGAAGCACCGCCTGGGAGAGAGCGTGATCTTCCACGGGAAGGTCCCGCACGACCAGGTGAAGGGCTTCTTCGCGCGCGCTTCGGTCAACGTGCTGCCCTCGATCTGGTGCGAGAACTCGCCGGTCACGTGCTACGAGAGCTACATCGCCGGGCTTCCGATGGTCGCGAGCGACATCGCGGGCCTCCCGGCCATGGTGGTCGAGGGGGAGACGGGGCTGCTCGCGAAACCGCGGGATCCCGCGGACCTGGCGGAGAAGATCGTGCGCGTTCTCACGGACCGTGAGCTCCACGACCAGCTGTCCGCCGGGTGTCGACGCGCGCTGGAGAAGTACTCGCGCGAGCGTCACCTGACGCGAATCGTCGAGGTGTACGACGAGCTGCTCTCCTCCCCGCGCTTCAGCCGGGAGACGCCGGTGCCCGGGCCTTCGACGGCGGCCACGACGGACGACGCGCTCGACGTGCTGCAGCGGACCGTGGCCGAGTACACGAAGGTCGAGCGCTGGGCGATCGACATGAAGAAGCACATCGACTGGATCGAGTCCCGGGGCGGGCAGCCGCCGAGCTTCCTGCAGAAGCTCGGGCGCAAGTTCCTGAGCTGATTCCCCGCACGCGGAGCGCAACCGCGTGCGCCCCCGACCGGTCTTGGGGAGGAGGTGGGGGCGGTGGGCCCCTGCGGGCCGCTCGCGCGCTCCTGGGGGCCGGTCCCCCGGACCGCCTGGAACGCGCATTCCACCGAGCCAGGCGCGCGCCCGACCGCGCGGTCGCTAGGATCGGGGCGTGAAGCTCCCTCTCGTCTGCGTCGGTCTCGCCCTCTTCGCCTGTTCGACTCCTTCCGAGGAGGCTCGGGAGCCCCAGAGCGAGTCCGAGGCCGCGGAGCCGCAGGAGCCGCAGGAGCCGACCACGGCGCCCGAGGACGCGACCCTGCTGACGATCGGTGCCGAGGAGATCCAGGCCCACGTCGACGTCCTGGCGTCCGACGAGCTGGCGGGCCGCTTCTCTCGCAGCGAAGAGGGACACCAGGCGGCCGCCTACGTCGCGGAGGCGTTCGAGCGCGCGGGCCTCGAGCCCGCCGGGGACGACGCGACCTGGTTCCAGGCCCCCGACGACACGCTCTCGCCGAACGTGGTGGGGAGGCTCCCCGGGAGCGGGACGAGCGCGATCGTGCTCACCGCTCACTACGACCACCTCGAGCCGCGCGACCAGGGAGAGGACCGCATCTTCAACGGGGCCGACGACAACGCGTCCGGGACCGCCGTGGTGATCGAGCTCGCCGAGGCCTTCGCCGCCCGTGCGCGCGCAGGCGAGTGGCCGGAGCACACGCTCTACTTCGTCGCGTTCACGGCGGAGGAGATCGGCATGGTCGGCTCGCGCCACTTCGTCGCGAACCTGCCGGTGGCGAAGGACGCGGTGATCGGGAACATCAACCTCGACATGGTGAGCCGCGGCGAGGAGGACCTCGTCTTCTGCGAACCGGGAGCGAACTCCCAGCACCTACGCGAAGCCGCCGAGGCCGCGAACCAAGAGCTCGGCGAGCTCCGGGTTCGCTTCGGTGCGCACCCCGAGTGGGTCGGTCAGAGCGACCAGATCTCCTTCCTGCGGGAGGGGATCCCGGCGATCTACTTCGGCGTCGAGGACCACGAGGACTACCACCGCGTGACGGATCACGCGGACCGCATCCTGCCCGAGCTCGCCGCCCGCGTCGGACGGCTCGTCGAGCGGATGGTGGGGGAGCTCTAGGGCCTCAGGAGTCGGTCCGGTCGCGGGCGCTCGCGAGTCCGGAGGCCGGCAGCGCACCGGGCACGCTGTCGAGAGTCGGCTGCTCGTCCGAGGATCGTGGGCTCTCGTCCGGGCTCTCGGTCCCGTCGGTGCTGGAGCCGCTCGGGGAGCTGGCGCGCGGGGAGCTGCGTCCCAGACCCAGCATGCGACCCAGGGCGAGCGCCGCGAAGCCGACGCCGCCGGACAGGAGCGCGCCCATCTTCGCCTGTCCCTGGAGAGCCAGGTCGGTCGGGAACGCGGCCCCGGAGACGAACAGCGCGACCGTGAGGCCGAGCGCGGCCACGAAGCCCGCCATCGCGAGTTCCTTGATCCCCATCTGGTCGGGAAGCGGGAAGCCGAGCTTGGTGGCGAGCAGTCCGAAGAACGTGATCCCGATCGTCTTTCCGAAGACCAGCGAGCCGAGGATGATCCAGGTCATCGTTCCGACTCCGGACACCTGCACGCCGGCGTTGCCGAGCGCGAAGAAGAACAGGCCGAAGTCGACGAAGGTCTTCAGGTGGTGTTCGAAGTTGTGCAGCGGCGAGTGGTCGATGTGCAGGTCCTTCGCCGTCGCCTCGCCCATGCGGTCGACCTCGTCCTGCTCCGTGAAGAGTCCGACGTCGCGCTTCGGGCCGGGCAAGAAGGGCACGATGAACACGAGCGCCAGGGCCGGGTGCAGGTGGGCGAGAATCAGTCCGCTCCAGGCGAAGGGTCCCGCGAGCGCGATGTAGGGGACCCAGCTCTTCACGTCGAGCTTCCGCAGCCCGAACGCGATCGCCATGCCCACGAGCACCAGGGCCAGCCACTGCGGAGCCGCGGGGTTCGCCGGGTCCCCGTAGAACACCGCGATGATGACCAGACCGATCGCGTCGTCGGCGACCGCCAGGAGCAGCAGGAAGTTGATCGCGGGGTGTCCCTTGCCGAACACGGCGCGCGCGACCAGCCAGGCCAGCGCGATGTCCGTCGCCGTGGGGATACCCCAGCCGCGGCGCAGGCTCGCCGGATCGGCGTCCTCGGGGAACATCCCCGCGCCCATCGCGAGATAGAGCACGAGCAAGAAGAACCCGACCGGGCCGGCGACTCCGCCGATCGTCGCGAACAGCGGGTTGATTGCTTTCTTCGGCGGGTTCAGGCTTCCGCCGGGCAGGCACGCCTCCGTGATCTCCTTCGCCGCGATCCCGAAGAAGAACACCATGAAGATGTCGTTGATCAGGAAGTACGGGGTGATGTGGTGTCCGAAGACCGAGAGGTGCCCCGGGAACTGCCAGGCGTCATGATGCGCACCGAAGACGTGCGCGTACCACTCGGGCGCCAGGTTCGCGCACAGGATGGCGGCGACGACGCCGGCGATCAGCGGGATGGAGAACTCCTGGAGGAGGCTGACGATGCCTTTCTTCTCGGAACTCATGGGGCGCAAGCCTTGGGGGAGGAGTGCGGACGGAGACGGCGAACAGAGAGCGTAGGCATCTGGAGATGCTCGCGCCACGACGGCCGGACTCCCTATCGCTCCTCGAACCCCGGCACCTGAACCGGGGCTTCACGGAAGCCTCGGTTTGCCGGTCGGATTCCGCCGCCTGCGACCCCCGGTCCGCTCAGAAGCGGAAGGGGACCCGCAGGAAGTCGAGGAGGATGGGGGCGGTCTCCGGGTTCACGCCGCTGGCGAGGGCATCCAGGTTGAACTCCACCTCGAAGCGGAAGAACTTCAGCTGCCCCGGCGGCAGGGCGTTGAAGTCGCTCACCGATCCGTGGTCGACGAGCAGAGCGCTCTCGTCCGGCTCGCCCAGCCCGTTCGCGCCCGCACCGTCGAACGTGATGCGCACGAACCCCGTGTCCGGAAGGCGATCCACGATGCCGTCCGTCCGCACCTGGAAGTAGCGGGGGACCAGCGTCATCTCGACGCTCGGCGTCGCGTCGATGAACTCCTGGATGGACTCTCCCGCCGGGCTCACGGTCACCGTGAGCGCCTGAGCCACGTCGTCGAAGCTGGCGCCGGCGACGTCGTACACGCGCTGGTTCGAGATGTTGCCGGTCTCGTTGAGGCGCACCAGGAAGTTGCGCAGCAGCGAAGGGGTCCGCAGGAACAGGTCGGAGCCGGGGGCCAGGAGCGGGGTGAGCGAAGCCCCCGTGATCCGCATCGTGAGCTCGTCCGAGAGCACGGCGATCGTCCCCGAGGGGAGGACTTCGGGGCCGACCAGCGGCGCGAGCTCCTGCACGCCGTTGTTCATCGTGAGCACCTTGCCGAAGTCCGGACCGGGGGTCGTCTCGATGCCGTCGAACAGGAACTCCAGGTCCTTGACCGTGCCGCTCGTGTCGACGTCCGCTCCCCCGATCGAGATCCATCGCGACCGCGCCTTCGACCGGGCGCCGAAGGTCGGGATCAGCTGGATCGCGGGAGGTCTCGTGAACGTCCACATCGACCCGAACGTGCCGGGGTTCGCGAGCGAGCTGTCCGAGATCAGGATGTCGCTGACCGAGGAGTCGCTCGTGGGCGGCGCCAGGGACGGGACGTGCAGCTGGATGATCCCCGGCCCGCCGCCGCCGCCGTGGCTCACGCCACAGGGCACGTCGTCGCGGTTGTTCTTGCTTCCGATGTAGAACGGGTGCCCGCGCGTACTGATCCGCACGCGGATGCTGGTCGCGTCGTCGTTCAGCGGATCGCCGTCGCTGTTGAGCGGATTCCGGCCGGTGAGGTCGATGCGCAGCGCGGATTCGAGCACCACGTGTCCGCCGGAGCCCGAGCCTCCCGTGCCGCCCACGTGGTCCAGGAAGTTCGTGTTCTCGCCCGTGCCGCCGTGTCCTCCCTCGGAGAGGATGCGGCCGCGCCGGCCGAAGGAGATCTCGCCGAGCGCTCGGATGCGGATGCCGCCGCCGGCACCGCCACCGCCGCCGCCCTTCTCGTCGCTGCCGGCGTTCCAGCGCGGCGAGGGGAACGAGGTCGAGGGGAGGGCGTCTCCGCCGCCGCCGCCGCCGTAGCCGGCCCAGATGCGCGTCAGCTCGCCGCGCACGAGCCCCGTGAGCTCGAACCCGCCGGCGCCGTCGTCCTCGACGATCGGCTGGATGCCCCAGAAGTCGTTGCTCGGGTCGCCGTCCTGGAAGATGCCGCGACCGGGCACGCCTCCGAGGGCGGGGAGGGCGTTCGTCTCGGCGCCGCGCGACTCGGGGTGACCCGGGAAGCCCTGCTGAGCGAACTGGCCGGCGACGTCGATCGAGAAGTCCGCGGCGAAGCGTCCGCCACCGCCGCCACCGGGGCGGCGGGAGTCCTTGCCGAGGTTGAAGCCGGCGTAGCCACTCTCGCCTCCCTGACCGCCGGTGCCGGGCTCGCCGAACGGGCCGAACCCGGGGCCGCCGCGCGGCGTGGAGTCGGTGACCACCTGGCTCGCGTCGCCTCCGCGTCCGCCGCCGGCCGCGCCAGCGCCGCCGATCTCCGGCTGCTGGCCGGTGTTGAGCGTGGCGACGTCCTTCGCGTTGAAGCCGCTGGCGTCGATGTCTCCATCGATGATCACGTCGCCGGTGGCGTTGACGAGCAGGGTGTTCGGCCCCTGGATCCGCAGCGTGGCGCCTTCGCGCACGATCAGGTTGCGGACGTCGACGATGCCGTTGACCGCCTCCTGCGTGGTCGTCGCGATGCCGTTCGGGCCGCCGACGATCGTGGTGTTCGCGGTGTCGAAGACCAGCGTCTGTCCCTCGCGGATCACCCAGTCGAAGTCCCCGCCAGGGCCTCCTTCCCCGGTAAAGTCGAAGGCGGCGCTGAGGCGTCCGTTCTCCCAGCTCGCCGCCGGAGTGTCGAAGACCGCGTTCGTGTCCTCGAAGGAGGCCTGTCCCTCGCCGCCGAAGTCGAAGGGCTCGAAGAACTCGTCCGCGCCGGCGCTCGGGTCGGTCAGCCCCAGGAACTCGAGGGTCGCAGTGGGCGCGACCGCGAACTCGTCGATCCCGATCGAGACGGCCTCGCCGACCAGGTCCCGGAATCCCGGCAGCACCACGGCGCGGAAGCGGCTCTCGGTCGGCAGCAGGCCGACGGGCTCGAGCCGGACGTTGGCGCCCGTGTCGGTGCAGTTCGAGACCAGCTCGACGCGCGTCTCGACCGGGATCCAGTCGCCCATGCCGTCCTCGAACTCGAGGCGCAGCCGGCGCTCGGAGAGGTTCGTCGGGCTGACGTCCACGGGCTGGTTGAACGCGATCAGCACGGCGACGCGGCTGCCTTCGTCCGCGTACAGGTTGAGCGGGACCTCGTCCGGTGCCGCGGAGCCGGGAGCGAGCGAGTAGGTCTGGGACACGGGATCGAACTCGAAGAACATCCGCGTGTTCGGATCCGGATCGTTCCCGACCTCGATGTACGTGACGTCCTCGGAGATGCCGACCGCGCCGACGGTCCGGACGACCGGCAGCGGCGCACCGGCGGTGACGTCGAGGAACAGGACGCTGGAGTCGAGGGAGTTCGGCGTCGAGAACGAGCGCGACTGCGTGACCTCCAGCGGGCGGCCGTCCGACGAGCGCAGCGTGTTGTTCGTCCCGGTCGAGCGTCCGACGATCGTGATCGTGTACTCGACGCCTCCAGGCGTGAAGCCGGCATCCTGGAAGTCGGCTCGCGTCGGGCAGTTGGGCTGGAAGACGATGGTGTGTTCGTCCGTCGTCTCCGCGATGCCGTCGCCGTCCGTGTCGATGCGGCGGAAGCGGAACGAGCCCGTGGCCGGAACGCCGTCGCTCGAGACGATGTTGATCGTGTTCGAGCTGACCGTCGAGAAGTCGACGGGGAAGGAGAACCCGAACTCGATCGGGCGGTTCAGCTGCCAGACGGCGTCCTGGGGAGTGGACAGGCTCGTGACCTGGAAGCCCGAGGTCACGGTTCCTCCGCCACCGCCTCCGCTCGAACATCCGATCAGGAGTCCCGCCGAGGCCAGGAGGAACGGGACGGACGACGCGAGACGGGCAGGGAGAGTCATGGGCTGCACGGACGGGCGACGGCGATCGCCGGAGGGGTCGGGGTGGCGGTACAGCACGGAACTTGGACGGCTGCGCAGGCCCCGGGGCGCGGAGCCATGCTAGCAAAACGGTCCAGCCGCGCCGCAGGGGCGCTGGGGGGCTAGGCGGGGGCCCTGTCCGAAGTCACCCCTTTTCGGCTCCCAGGCCCCAACGCAGCGCGCCGGTGACCCCTCACGGGGCCACCGGCGCGCTTTTTCGCGGGCTCCGGACGCCGCTAGAAGCGGAACGGGAGGCGCAGGAAGTCCAGCTCGATCGGTTTCGTGTCCACCGAGAGGCCCGAGGAGAGGGCGTCCAGGTTGAACTCGACCTCGAAGCGGAAGAACTGCAGCTCGCCGGGGGTCAGGGCGTTGAAGTCCGCCGCCGACCCGTGGTCCACCAGGAGGGACGTCAGGTCCGGCTCGCCCGCACCGTTGTCGGCGGCACCGTCGAAGGTCACCCGGACGAAGGCGGACTCCGGCAGGCGATCCACGATGCCGTCCGTCTTGGCACGGAAGAACCGGGGGATCAGCGTGAGCTCGGAGTTGGGCGTCAGGTCCAGGAAGTCCTGCAGGTTCCCGCCCACCGGGACCACGGTCAGCGTCAGGGCCTCGCCCGCGTCGTCGTAGCTGGCGGTCGCGACGTCGAAGCTGCGCGCGTTGGACACGTTGCCGATCTCGTTCAGGCGCACCACGAAGTTCTTCAGCAGCGCCGGGGTCCGGAGGTACAGGTCCCCCGAGGGGTCGAGGAGGTTCGCGAGCGAAGCTCCCGTGACCCGGACGCTGGAGCCGTCCGAGAGGACCGCGAGCGTTCCCGAGGACATCGCCTCCGGTCCGATCAGGGGCGGAAGCTCCAGCACGTTGCCGTTGCCGTCCGTCAGGATCTTCCCGAAGTCCGGGCCCGGCGTGGTCTCGATGCCCTCGAACATGAACTCGAGCAGCTTCGCGCCCCCGGCCGTGTCGACGTCCGCGCCGCCGAGCGAGATCCACTCGGAGCGGGCCTTTGAGCGCGCGCCGAAGGTCGGGATCAACTGGATGCCGGGCGGGCGGGTGAAGGCCCACAGCGACCCGAAGGTCCCGGGGTTCGCGGCCGCACTCGAGGAGAGCACGATGTCGCTCGCGTTCGGGTCGTCGCTGGGCGCCGCCAGCGAGGGCACGTGCAGCTGGATCACGCCGGGGCCACCGCCGCCGCCGTGGCTGACGCCGCAGGGCACCTCGTCCCGGGCGATCTTGGGCCCGGTGTAGAACGGGTTGCCGCGCGCGTTGATCTTGACCGTGTTCAGCGTGTTCGGGTTGCCGTCGGTGAAGTCGATCTTCAGCGCGGACTCGAGGATCACGTGCCCGCCGGACCCGGAGCCGCCCGTGCCACCCACGTGGTCGAGCCAGATCGTGTTCTCGCCGGTTCCGCCGTGGCCGCCTTCCGC
>CAZDYS010000081.1:0-813 GCA_964509445.1 uncultured Planctomycetaceae bacterium | reverse complement strand
GGATGCGTCCCGTGATCCCGAAGACGATGTTGCCGAGCGCACGGATGCGGATGCCACCGCCGCCGCCGCCGCCGCCGCCGCCCTTCTCGTCACTGCCGGCGTTCCAGCCCGGCGTCGGGAACCTGTTGGCGGGGCAGGCTTCCCCACCGCCGCCGCCGCCGTAACCGGCCCACACGCGGGTCAGCTCACCACGCACGAGGTCCACGATCTCGAGGCCGCCGGCGCCGTCGTCCTGGACGACCGCCTTGGTGCCGAAGAAGTCGTTGTCGGGATTGCCGTCGAGGAAGATGCCGCGCCCGGCAGCGCCGCCCATCGCGGGGGATGCGTTGGTCTCGGCGCCACGCGACTCCGGGTGGCCGGGGAATCCTTCCTGGGCGAAGAAGCCATCGACGTCGATCGTGAAGTCCGCCGCGAAGCGACCGCCGCCGCCGCCGCCCGGACGCCGGGCGTCCTTGCCGGAGTTGGCCGGTGCGTAGCCGCTCTCGCCGCCCTGACCACCGGTCCCTTCCTCGTTGAAGGGGCCGAACCCCGGGTCTCCTCGGGGCGTGGAGTTGTCGAGGGTCGTGCTCGCGAAGCCGCCCGCGCCGCCGCCGCCGACGCCAGCTCCGCCGATCTCGGCCTGCCGCCCGGTGTTCAGCGTGGCGACGTCCTTCGCGTTGAAGCCGCTGACGTCGATCAGGCCGTCGATGCGCACCTCGCCGGTGGCGTTGATCAGCATCGTGTTCGGGCCCTGGACGCGGATCTCGCCGCCCTGTTCGACGATCAGGTTCCGCACGTCGACGACGCCGCCGACCGCTTCCTGGATGGCCGTCG
>CAZDYS010000080.1:0-11234 GCA_964509445.1 uncultured Planctomycetaceae bacterium | reverse complement strand
CACCTGGTCGACGTGCTCGTGCGCGAGGGGGCCGAGCTCGGGCTCGGGCTCGAGGTCGGCAGCAAGCCGGAGCTGCTGGCGGTCCTCGCGCTCTACTCCGAGCGCGGTCGCCTGATCATCTGCAACGGCTACAAGGACAAGGACTACGTCGAGACCGCGCTGTTGACCAGCCGTCTCGGCACGGTGCCGGTCCTGGTCGTCGAGAAGCTCAGCGAGCTCGACACGATCCTGGAGACGGCGGACGAGCTCGGGATCCGTCCTGTGCTCGGCGTGCGCACCAAGCTCGGGCTGCGCGGCGCCGGACGGTGGAGCGACTCCGGAGGCGACCGCTCCAAGTTCGGACTGACGACGCGCCAGGTCGTGGAGATGGTGGAGACGCTGCGCGAGCGCGACCTCCTGGACTGCATGCGGCTCCTGCACTTCCACATCGGGAGCCAGATCACGCGGATCCGCACGCTGAAGGGCGCCCTGAGCGAGGCCACGCGCACGCTCGCCGGGCTGCGAGAGCTCGGCGTCCCGATCGAGTGGTTCGACGTCGGCGGCGGACTCGGGATCGACTACGACGGGTCGAGCACGTCCTACGACTCGTCGATGAATTACAGCCTGCAGGAGTACGCCAACGACGTCGTGTACTCGCTGAAGGTCGCCTGCGAGGAAGCGGGCATCCCCGAGCCGAGGATCCTGTCGGAGTCCGGTCGCGCGCTCACGGCCCACCACGCGGTGCTCGTCACCGAGGTCCTCGGCGTCACCGACTTCTCCAGCGTCGGCATCCCCGACAGCGCCGAGGAGCACGAGCCCGAGCTCGTGCGGGAGTTCGCCGAGGTGGCCGCCTCGGTCACCAAGGACAACTTCCGCGAGGTCTACCACGACGCGCTCGAGCTGCGCGAACGCGCGATGACCCTGTTCCAGGTCGGCCAGCTCTCCCTGACGGACCGCGCACGCGTCGAGGAGTTCTTCTGGCGCAGCTGCGACAAGATCCTGCGGATCACGCGGCGCCTGGAGCACGTGCCGGAGGAGCTGCAGCACCTCGAGCGCGACATGGCGGACACCTACTTCCTGAACTTCTCGGTGTTCCAGTCGCTGCCCGACTCCTGGGCCATCTCGCAGCTGTTCCCCGTCGTCCCCCTGCACCGCCTCGACACCGAGCCGACCCGGCACGGCGTGCTCGCGGACATCACCTGCGACTCGGACGGGAAGATCGAGCACTTCATCGACCGCAGCGGCGAGCCCAAGGAGACCCTCGAGCTGCATCCGGTGCTGCCCGGCGAACGCTACCTCCTGGGCGTGTTCCTGGTCGGCGCCTACCAGGAGATCCTGGGCGACATGCACAACCTGTTCGGCGACACGCACGTGGTGCACGTCGACGCGAACGGGGACGACCGCCCGCGCCTCACCCACTTCGTTCCCGGCGACAAGGTCGAGGAGGTGCTCTCCTACGTGGAGTACTTCCGCAGCGATCTGTTGGCCGCCCTTCGCAGGAACGTCGAGCGCGCGATCGACGAGGACCGCATGGGCTTCGAGGACTCGGCGCGACTCCTGCGCCAGCTCGAGCACGGTCTTTCGAGCTACACCTACCTCTTGACCCCTGACGCACTGCAGGAACCGGACGCTTGAAGATTGCCAAAGACTCGCTGGTCGCGATGAACTACCGCCTGTTCGACGGCGACGGCCTGCTCGTGGAGAGCACCGACGAAGAGGGCCCGGTCGAGTACCGGCACGGCCATCAGGAGATCCTGCCGGGTCTCGAGACGGCACTGGAAGGCGCAGAGGTCGGAGCCAACCTGCGCGTGACGGTCGCCCCGGAGGACGGCTACGGCCCCTACAACCCCGAGGGTCTCGTGCCCGTACCGCGCAAGGAGCTGCCGGACCACCACGACCTCGAGCCCGGAGACCGTATCACCGTCACGGTCGAGGCCGAGGAAGGGGATGCGGAGGAGCTCGACCCGCACGAGCGCGAGATGGAGATGCGCGTCGTGGAGGTGCGCGCCGAGGAGGTGGTGCTGGACGCCAACCACCCGCTGGCGGGCCAGGAGATCACCTTCGAGGTCGAGATCGTCTCGATCTCCTGACGCTCAGTCGACGAGCGGTGCCACCAGCCGCTTCGCGTCGGGCTCCACGCCGAGGAACCGCTCGAGCAGGGCCTTGCCCAGGTAGATCAGCGGCGTGTCGAGCATCGCGAGCACGAGCTTGCAGAGGTAGACCGCGGCGATGATCCCGGAGATGTCGCCCCAGCCCAGGCCGAAGGCCAGGCGCAGGAAGATCGAGTTCACGATGATCGTGTCGACGAGCTGACTGATCCCCGTGGAGCCGTTGTTGCGGATCCACATGTTCCGGCCCTGGGTGACCCGCCACCAGAAGTGGTACAGGCGGACGTCGATGAGCTGCGCGACCAGGTAAGCGGTCATCGAGGCGAAGAGCAGCGTCGCCGGGTAGGAGAAGCTCGCCTCGAAGGCTCGCTGCATCCCCGCCGCGTCGAGCTCCAGGTCTCCGTTCGTCCAGAGCTCGCTGGGCGGCAGGGCCCGCGCCATCTGGAGCACTCCCAGCATCAGGAGGCTCATCAGGAACCCGAGCACGACCATGAAGTCGGCGCGCTTGCGACCCCAGAGCTCCGAGACCAGGTCGGTCAGAAGGAAGGTGATCGGGTACGTCAGGATCCCGGTCGTCAGGGTCAGCGGGCCTTCCCCGGGCATCCAGCCGGGCCTCCCGTCGGCGAAGAGCACGAAGAGCTTCACCCCCACGATGTTCGTGAGGACCAGGACGACGCCGAACAAGCCCACCATGGCCGCGTAGGTCTTCTCGCGGCGCGCACGCAGGTCGGGGCGATCGAGGGCCATGCCGCGGAGCCTAGCTCCGCCCTGGGCCGGATGCCCGCCGCGGCCGCGACTTGTGAGGCCTCCTGCGCTAGACTGCCGCCGTCATGGCCATCCTGGAGCAGCTCAAGAACACGTCCGACGAACGCTTCCTCGCGATCTACGAAGCCCTCAGCGAGCAGGGCTACGGTCCGCTCGACCACGAGGTCGCGAAGGCGCTGAAGTTCCGCCCGCAGATGATCCGCAAGCTCCCCATGGAGAAGCGTGCGCGCCAGGCGCGGAAGATCATCGAGGGTCCGTCGAACCGGGACCTCTGCTACGAGCTGTTCGGGACCTACCTCGTGCGCACCCGGAAGGACCTGGTCACGGGCTTCCTCGACGCGACCGGGGTCGCGCACGAGGAGGGCATGATCCAGGACACCGAGGAGAGCCCGCCCGACGGCTCGAAGATCGCCGGTGCGGTCCAGGACCTCGACGGTTCCTTCGACGCGGAGGACGTCACGCTCTACCTCGCGCTGTGCGTCGAGATGTGGCCGGACAGCGAGGAGCTCGCGTCGGCCTGGAAGAGCCGCGGGTAGCTAGCCGCGCACGCGCTCGACGAAGTGTCCGTCGCGCGTGTCGAGGCGGATCTTCTCGCCGGCCGTCACGTAGGACGGAACCTGCACCTCGAGGCCGGTCTCGACGACCGCCTTCTTCAGCTGCGCCTGGGCCGTCGCGCCCTTGATCGCGGGTTCCGCCTCGGTGACCTCGAGGTCGACCGTGTTGGGCAGCAGGATGTCCACCACGCTGCCCTCGACCAGGAACGCGCGTACGCCCTCGATGCCGTCGATGAGGTAGCCGACCTTGTCGCCGAGCTCGTCCTTGCCGAGGTCGAACTGGTCGAAGGACTCCTGGTCCATGAAGTGCCAGCGCGTCCCGTCTCCGTAGAGGAACTGGATGTCGCGCTGCTCCTGGTCGACCTCGTCGAAGCGCTCGCCGGAGCGAATCGACTCGTTGATCAGCTGACCGGTGACCAGGTTGCGCAGCTTGGTCTTCGCGATCGTGTTCGCGCCCCGCGCGGTGGGCGTCGAGAACGTCACGTCGACGATGACCATGGGCGCGTCCTTGAACCGGATGCAGACCCCCTTCTTGAAGTTCGAGACCTCGATCATGGCGGCGGAGGATACCGGGTCCTGGGGAAGCGTCAACGTGCGGCGCGCCTGCGCGGCCGAGGCTGGCAGCGCGGGCAGAGGTGCGTCCCTCGCTGCCCCACCACGATCCGGCGGATCGTCCCGCCGCAGCGGCGGCACGGCCGCCCCTCGCGGCCGTAGACCTGGAACTGGTGCTGGTAGCTGCCGGGATTCCCCTCGGGCGTCCGGTAGAAGACGTCGAAGCTCGACCCCTCGCGCTCGATCGCCTCGGCCAGCGTCGAGCGGATCGCCTCCGCCAGGAGCTTCGCCTTCGCCCGCGGGACGCGCTCGGAGGACAGCTCCGGATGCAGCCGCGCGCGGAAGAGGGACTCGTCGACGTAGATGTTCCCGAGCCCGGCCAGGAACGTCTGGTCCAGGAGCAGGGGCTTGAGCTGGCGGCGACGCGCGCCGAGCTCGCGCGTGAGCCAGCCCGCGTCGAATCCGTCCTCGAGCGGCTCGGGCCCCAGGTCGCCGAGCACCTCGTCCGGGTCGCGCACGAAGCGGAAGCGCCCGAACTTGCGCACGTCGAGGAAGCGGAGCTCGCTCCCGTCGTCGAGCTTGCAGGTGACCCGGGTGTAGTCGCGCGCGGGAGTCCCCTCCGGGTCCACGTGCAGGCGACCGGTCATCCGCAGGTGCACGAGCAACTGGCCCGCGTTCGCGCTCTCGCGCTCCAGGTCGATCACCACGTACTTGGCGCGGCGTCCCACGGCGCGGATGGTCGCGCCTCGAACGGCCGTGGAGAACGCGCGTGGAGACGCGCCGCCCAGCGTGCGTTCCCAGGCGACGCGCGTTCCGACGATCGTGCGGCCCAGGAGCGGCGCGCGTACGAGCCGCGCGACGGTCTCGACCTCCGGGAGCTCGGGCATCGCTCAGCGGCGCGGACGCGCCCACTCCTCGCGGTTGATCACGTCCGTCACGTACTCGATCCCGCACCAGAGCGCCTGCGCGCGCGGCAGGAACCAGGCGCAGAACGCCAGGAGGAGCGGGAGACTCACCGCGAGGAACGTCCCCACGCTCCAGTCGGTCCACAGGTATCCCGCCGCGAGCACGAGGGCCGCGACCCCCTGCGTCACCGCGGCGGTCAGGTACATGGACCCGGTCTGCGCTCCCTGCTCGCGGCGGAACACCAGGTCGCAGCGCGAGCAGCGCTCGTAGAGGCGCGCGTAGCCCTTGAACAGCGACCGCTCGCCGCACTGCGGGCAGCGCAGGCGGACGGTGCGGCGGAACACGAGCCAGCGGACGGCGGTCAGGTCTTCGGAGAGGTCTTCCTGCACGACGCCACGATAGCGCCTGCGCGCGAGGAAGCGGCCCTCCCGCGGAGAGTCAGCGCGCCAGCGAGCGCCGCAGCGGCGCCGGCAAGCGTCGCAGGTAGGAGTCGACCGCGCGCTCCGTGTCCGCCAGCAGACGGTCGCGTTCCGCGGTCAGGGGATCGCGCGTCTCCCGCGTCCCGGGGCCCCTCAGGGGAGCGCTGGACGCGATCAAGGGCCCCGGGTCGAACTGGACCAGGGCCTGGAGCGAGGCCGCGGTCGGCGAGCGCTCGGTCGAAGCCGCCTCCTCGCCCCTGGGCCACGCCAGGAACGCGACGAGCACCGCGGCCGCGCTGGCCACCAGAGCGAGGACGACCAGCCGCGGCCGCAGCCGCCCCAGGAGCGGACGCGGCGCCGGATCCAGGGCGTGCTCGCGCAGCTCCGCGAGGATCCTCCCCTGCAGCCCGGCCGGCGTCCTCCGGCGGACCGACTCCGCGCCGGAACGCAGCCGGGCCTCGAGCTTCGCGTGTTCGTTCGTCATCGGTGCATTCCCTTCGCTGTCTCGAGCGCCGCCAGGCGCGCGGAGTCCGTGGCTGCTCGTCGGTCGGGCTCCCCCAGCGCGCGGCCCAGGGCCTCGCGTGCGCGGAACAACAGCACGCGCACGGTCACCCGCCGCTTCCCCAGGATAGCCGCGATCTCCTCGTTCGACAGGTCCTCGGCGTAACGCAGCCAGAGCGCCGAGCGCTGCTCCGGCGTCAGCACCTTCGCCGCGACGTCCCAGACCCGGGAGCTCTCCTCCACCTGGGCACTCCGATCCGCGGGATCGGGCTCCGGCGAGACTCCCCCCAGGACCTCGTCCGGCAGCACGTCCGGACGGCGGGTGCGCGCGCGACTGACGGCGAGGCGCTTCGCGAGCGTGAACAACCAGGTCGAGAAGCGGTAGCGCGCGTCGTAGTAGTGCAGCTTGTTCCAGGCGCGCAGGAACGTCTCCTGCACGAGTTCCTCGGCGTCGGCGGCGTTGCCCACGCGCACCGAGAGGAACCCGAAGAGCGTGCGCTCGAGGCGCGCGACCAGCTCCTCGAACGGTCCGGTGCGTCCGACGCGCTTCGCCTCCTGGGCGCGCGTCGCGAGCTCCTCGTTGGTGAGCGTGTGGTCCCCGGGACGAGGCTCCGTCATCGTCCGGCCCCTCCGTGGACACACCTCCCCCGCGGCGCGTGATCGCCGAGGAGGAGGTGCAGCGGACGTGCGTACGGAGCGAGCATGCGCGGTCTAGAAGTCCTCGCCGTCCTCCAGCGAGCGCATGAAGGCCCCGACGGTCTCGACGGGGACCTCGAAGTCGACGGTCACGAGGTTGCCGCGCGAGTTCACGCGCAGCGCGCGCAGCATGTCGCGCAGCTCCGCGGGGACGTCCTCCCCGGCCAGGAGCGAGCCGAGCGCGATGATCCCCTGCAGCACGTCGGACACGTCGCGTGCGTCGTCGAGCGAGCCGGTCGGAACGCTGAGGCGCGCGAAGAAGGACGAGCCCGCCTCCCCGAGGTCGAGCTGAACCCCCTGCGCCAGCCCAAAGACCTGGGAGGCGGGCTCGAAGTCGCGGGCGGCCGCGAGGTCGACGGCCGCGAAGAACGCGTAGGAGCCGGCCATCGGCCGCGCTTTCACGACCGGGTCGGGAACGCTCGCGAGACTGGGGGACTCGCCGCGCAGCACGCGCGCGCCGAGCAGCGCCATGTCGGCCGTCGAGGCCGCGACCATCGCGCGGCGGCCGTCGGCCAGCTGCTGCACGTAGCCGTAGGTCTCCTCGAAGAAGAACAGGTCGACGCCGTCCTGCCGCATCGAGCGGAAGCCGTCCATCTTCGACCAGTGCTCCAGCACGCGGTCGAGCGCCGAGGTCGTGAACAGCACGAGGCCGCCGAGGTCGGCCTCCTCGTCCTCGCCCAGTCCCCAGCCGCTGATCGCGTCGATCTCCAGCAGCGGGTCGACACCGAGCTCGTCGCGCATCTCGTCGATCTCGTCGAGCTCGAAGTCGTCGCGGTGCTCGAAGAACCAGCGACCGAGGGCCGAGGCGCGGAACTGCGCGAAGTCGACGTGGAAGAGCGAGGTGGCGCCCGCCGGTACGACCTCCGGCTGGAACTCGAACGGCGCGTGCGGGGCGGCGGGTGCGGTCGACGCCTCGGCCGCGGTCGAGAGCGGCTCGTGGACGGACGTGCCGAGGGCGGCGAAGGACAGAGGCGAGACGGCCAGGACGGCCAGAAGCAACTTCATGGGTTCTCCGAGAGTGCGGACCGGGAATGCGGACCGGCGAGGGGGTTCGGCCGCCCTACGCGACGCACGGGGGTGGCGTTTCGGCCTGGCGGGAGAAAACGGGCCGCAGGCCCCACGGCGCAGCCGGATCGCGTCCGAGGACCGCGAAGGCGCTAGCCTGGAGCCCGTGGCTCGCTCGCTCGCCCTGCTCCTCGCGTTCGCCCTGGCCGGCCTGGTCGGGTTCCTGCTCCTGACGGCGGGCGGAGACCGGGAGACCCCGGACACTCCCCGTCTTCGTGGCGCGAGCGCCCCGCTCCCTGGACCGGAGGACGAGGACGTGTCGCTCCCGCCGGGCACGCTCTTCGACGAGGAGGCGGCCTCCGAGGCTCCAGACGAGAAGGACGCCCCGCGCGAGCGCATCGTCCGCGGCCTCGTGCGGGAGAAGGAGACGGAGCGCGGCATGGCGGGCATCCTCGTCGCCCTCGAGGACGCCGAGGAGACCTCCCGCGCGACCGCCCGCAGCGACGAGGAGGGACGCTTCACGCTGCGCTGGAGAGGTCCGGACGCGGTGTTCGGGATGGTGACGCCGCAGCGCGGCTGGGTCCCCGCCCGCGGACCGGTCCCGCTCACGCCGGAGCAGCTCGCGGGGACCGAGGAGCTCGTGCTCGAGCTCGAGCGCGGCACCTCGGGCGAGGTCTTCGGACGCGTGCTCGATCCGACCGGGCAGGGGGTGTTCGAGGTCGAGGTGCGCCTACGGCAGCCACGCACGAAGCTCGAGCTGACGGCGATCACGGACGCCGGCGGCCGCTTTCGCACGAAGGAGACGCTGCCGGCCGGGAAGCTCTCCGGCACGGTCCTCGACCACGCGCCGGGAACCGAGCCCGTGTCGATCCACAGGTTTCGCGCCGACCACCTGGAGGGCGGGCGACGGGCGGAGCTCGTGCTGCAGACGACCGTGGGACCGACCTTCTGGCTGACCGCCACGCTCGGCCCCTCACCGGACGAGCGCTCGCGCGCCCAGCTACGCGTCGTGCCCGCGACTCCGGTGGCGGCGCTCCTGGCGACGACGCCGGACCGCGGCGCGACGGGGACCGTGCAGCTCGTGCCGCCCCAGGAGGTCGCCGAGGTCGACGGGAAGCTGCGCCGGGTCCGGCGCGCCGCGGGCGAACCGGCGACCTATCCGGTGATCCCCGTCCGCACCACCGGGATCGCCGGCGCGCCGATGCCGCCCTGGGTCCGCTACCCGGCCGCGGATCGAGAGCCCGAGCCCGGCTGGAGCTATCGCCTGTTCGTGTGGACCCCGGGCTTCCGGGGTTCGGCGGAGCTCGCGTCCATCCGCGGGCTGCACCCGAGCCCCGTGGGCATCGCGTTCCAGGCGGTCGGGGGCCTGTCCGGCAGCGTCGTCGACTCCCGGGGCGAGGGCGTCCGCGGCGCGCGCGTGGAGCTCCGCCGGTCCGGACGGCTGAACGACGCCCCGTGGTTCCAGGACCGCACGCGACGCTCGGGCCGGTTCCACTTCGAGGAGGTCCCGTCCGGCAGCTGGTCCCTGCGCGTGATCCCGGAGCGTCACGCGGGGCACCGCTCGGCCGTCGAGATCCCCCAGCAGCACCTGGCGCTCGCTCCGATCGTCACGCCGCACCAGGCGGAGGAGGAGGGCACGCTCGCGGGCGAGCTGATCGTCCCGGGCGACGTCGTGCCGAGCGGGCTGTCCCTGACGCTTCGCTCCACCGACGGATCCGACTGGTTCCAGGAGGTGAGGCCGGGCGCCCGCGAGCGCGACGGAGCGGACGTGCGCCTGCCGTTCCGCATCGACGGCGTCCCGCTCGGTGCCTACGAGCTTCGCGTGGGATCCCAGCTCGTCCCCGGCAGGACGGAGGCCTCCGCCTGGAGCCCCGGAGTCCACTCCGTGCAGCCACCGCGCAGCGGCATCCTGTTCCGCGTGCGCGGCTCCGGCTCTCCGCGCCCGCTGCGCTTCGACGTGCGCTCCCCGAACGGACGTCGGGCCAGCCATGGACGCCTGCGCTTCACCTCCGGCTGGTTCCAGGGTGCGTACGCGCTGACCGATCCGCTCACCGCGGTCGCACCGCCTCGCGCGCCGTTCACCTTCGAGGTCCATGCCCCCGGGGCGCGCCCCGCGGCCGGCTCCGATCGCGACGTGGTGTCGGGGGACGAGGAGGACGTCGTGCGGGTCCTCCTGGAAGAAGGCTGGGGCACCACGCTGTACCTGGTGGCCCTGGACCGCGGCGAGACGCGCGGGAGTCGCGGCCGCGCACGGGTGGAGGCGGGCTGGAACTCGAACCCGCTAGTGGGCGTCACGGCCCGCATGGGCGGAGCCGTCGTCGGGGAGAGCGACGCGCATGGGCGGCTGGTCCTCTCCAGCGGACGGCGCGAGGAGTTCGTGACTCTCGAGGCACCGGGCTGGCTCGCCGTCCGCGCCGAGGAGCTCCATCGCTCCCGCGCAGCCGCCCCCGCCGGCACGGTGATCCTGTTCGAACGGCGCGGCTACTGAGGCTCGTGCTCGAGCGGGAGCTCGTGCACCCAGACCAGCGCCTGGTCCCCCTCGACCGTGACGCGTGCCGTCGCCAGCGGCGGGCACGGGACCCCGTCGGCCTCGCCCGTCGTGGAGTCGAAGCGGTAGAGGTGCAGCGGGCAGTGGAAGTAGGTCTCGTCCATCAAGGGCCCGTCCGCGATCCTTCCGCCCTCGTGCGGGCAGTAGGTGTCCGCAGCCCGCAGCTCGCCGTGGACCCGCGCGACCACGACCTCCTGGGTGCTGCCGTCGCGCGCGACGTACAGGAGCTTCTTGCCGAACGAGTCCTCGATCTCCGCCAGCGGGACGCGCAGCGGTTCGCCAGGCGGGACGGGCTCGGGCACGGGAGCGTCGAAGGTCTCCATGCCGGGATGCTAGCATCCCGGTGCGATGCGACCGGTGCTCCTCCTCGACGTGGTCGGACTCACGCGCCGGCAGATCACCGAGCGCACGCCCCACCTCCACGCGCTTGCCCAGCGCGGAGTCTGTACGCCGATGACCTCGGTGCTGCCGGCGGTCACGCTCAGCGCCCAGGCGACGATGCTGACCGGCACGCTCCCGCGGGAGCACGGCGCGGTCGGGAACGGCTGGTTCTTCCGCGATCTGGAGGAGGCCTGGCTCTGGCGCCAGCCCAACCGACTCGTCCGCGGTCCGAAGCTGTACGAGCGGGCGCGCGCGCTCGACCCGGAGTTCACCTGCGCGAAGCTCTTCTGGTGGTGGAACATGGGCGCGGCGGTCGACTGGTCGCTGACGCCCAAGCCGTTCTACCCGGCCGACGGCCGCAAGCTGCTCGCGATCTACGGCACGCCGCGCGGCTGGGAGGACGAGGTCGAGCGCGAGCACGGCAAGTTCCCGTTCTTCGACTTCTGGGGCCCGAAGGCCGGGCTCGCCTCGAGCACCTGGTTGACGGACGTGTGCGAGCGCACGCTCACGCGCGAGCGGCCGACGCTGACGATGCTCTACCTCCCCCACCTGGACTACGACCACCAGCGCTTCGGTCCGGATCACGAACGCTCCCTCCAGGCGCTCCAGGACGTCGACGCGCTCGTCGGCCGGCTGACGCGCACGGCGGACGAGGTCGGGGCGGAGATCGTCGTCGTCAGCGAGTACGGGATCGAGAAGGTCTCGCGGCCCGTCCACGTGAACCGGATCCTGCGTGAGGCCGGACTGCTCGCGGTGCGCGAGACTCCGGTGGGCGAGGTCCTGGACACGACCGCGAGCCGTGCCTTCGCCGTCGCCGACC
>CAZDYS010000079.1:0-11249 GCA_964509445.1 uncultured Planctomycetaceae bacterium | reverse complement strand
GAGGTCGAGCTGCGCACCTTCGACACCGCTTCTCACGCCGCCCTGGCGCGGGAGTTCCCGGTCGAGCTCGCGGACGCGATCGTGCACGCCTTGCGCTAGGGCGCGCACGGGCCGGTCATCGTTTCTCGCCGGCGGAGCCAAATGCGAAATCTTTAGCGGCCCGAGACCCCACGGAACGGGACAGCGCCGGAAGATGGAGCAGCGCGCTCCCTCCGAGGTCCTCGGCAGGCGGCGCGACCTTTCCGAGGGAGGTTCCGGCCTCCGCCCCGCCCCAACGAGTCCCAGGAGGAATCGATGCGACAGCACGCAGTCGCGCGATGCACTCGACGCCCCGAGACGTTCCGTCTCGCGATCGTCGCTGCCGCGCTCGCACTCACGGCGAGCGCCACCAGCGCCCAGTACCCGAGCTTCACCACCACCCCGACGCTGCAGCCGAACGCCAATCCGGCCGCGCCGCTCGTCGCCACGGTGCACGCGGAGACCGACGTGCCCACGCGCGTCTGGCTGAGCCTCGACCACGGTGGGCGCACGACCACGGTCTCCGGCGGGACGGCCTATGCGACCTCGCACGACGTGCGGGTGCTCGGCGTCGAGGCGGGGACCACGGTCGGCGTCTCGGTCGTCGCCGTCGACGCGAACGGCTACCAGACCGTGGCTCCGGTCGTGCTCGACTTCGTCACACCGGCGCTGCCGCCGGAGTTCCCTCCGATCGACGTCCAGGTCGTGGACGAGGAGCGGCGCGAGCCCGGCTACGTGCTCTTCGGTCCGCGCGGCACGAGCGGCCCGACGTCGCAGTTCCTCGTCATGCTCGACGGAGCCGGTCGCGTGGTCTGGTTCCTGCAGGGGTACAACGGCGGCGAGCGCATGCGCAACGGCAACTTCCTGGTCACGCGCGAGCGAGACCTGACCTCGATCGAGATCGACGTCGAGGGCAACGTGGTGCGCGAGTGGTACGCCGCGGCGCTCAACGGAGGCGTCGGTGCCTCGCCCGGGGCGATCCTGGTCGGCCTGGACTCGATGCACCACGAGTTCACCCAGATGCCCGAGGAGGAGGAGGCGGACTTCCTCTTGCTCGGCTCCGAGGGACGGGCCTACATGAACTACCCGCTGAGCGAGTCCGACCCCGACGAGACGGACCTGATCGGCTACGTGATCGGCGACACGATCGTCGAGATGAAGGCGAACGGGACCGTCGTGCGGCAGAAGAGCCTGCTCGCCGTGCTCGACCCCTACCGCATCGGCTACGACTCGATCTACGGCCCCTACTGGACGACGCTCTACGGCGCCGGAGCGCGCGACTGGTCGCACGCGAACTCGGTCCTGTTCGACCCGAGCGACGACACCTACATCGTCTCGCTCCGCCACCAGGAGTGCATCGTCAAGATCCGGCGCGGCGTCGACGGGGTCGACTCGCCGGACGACATCGTCTGGATCCTCGGGACTCCGGAGGGCTGGCGCGAACCCTGGAGCTCGAAGCTCCTGTCGCTCGAGGGCACGCTGATCGACCCCGACCTGCCGGCCGATCTGGAGCTCGAGTGGCCGTTCCACACGCACCACGCGCGCCTGAACGCGGCCGGGAACCTCACGCTGTTCGACAACGGCAACTACCGCGTGATGCCGCCGACGCCGAAGCCCGATCCGGCGCTCTCCTACAGCCGCGCCGTCGAGTACAGCATCGACGAGGACAACCTGTCGCTGCGTCAGGTCTGGGCGGCCGGAGGGGTCTACGACACGGATCCGAACCGCATCGGCTTCTCCTGGTTCGTGTCCGGGACCGAGCACCAGGAGCGCACGGGCAACGTGCTGGTCTGCGCCGGCGGTCTGAGGGAGCCGCTCAGCGGCACGTCCTACACGCGCATCCTCGAGCTCGAACGCGAGACGAAGGACGCCGTGCTCGACGTGGTCGTCCGCGATCCCGCGGACGCGATGACCTGGGCGACCTACCGCGCACTTCGCTACGACGACCTCCAGCCGCAGCCCGAGCCCGACGGCGTCGAGCTGCGGATCAGTCCGATCCGGCGGGGCGAGATGGCGTCGGCGACGGTCCGCGGCGTCGAGCCAGGACGCATGGTGCTGTTCGTCTACTCGCGCGACGGGCGCGGCAACGGTCCGTGCTGGCGCGGCACGATCTGCAGCGGCCTGATCGGGACCCACGTGCTCTTCGCGAGCGTCCCGGCGGGGATCGACGGAACCGCGACGTTCCGCGGCACCGTTCCCGCGGACGCGATCCCGGGGCGCGAGTTCCACTTCCAGGCCTTCGCGATGGGCGGGACCTCGCCGGTGGTCTCGGCGCGCATGGAGTGAGGCGCGAGGGGGGCGGGGGCGTGGCGCGAAGCCTCGCACCCCGCCGGAGGAGTCCAGCCGCGAGCGACGCGGGGGTGCAGGGCACCTCTTCGTCGCTCGCCTCGCGTTTCGGGCGCCACACGATCGGGAGCAGCGCTTCCGCCCGGCCGGACCAGGGGCCTGGCGGCGGTGCGGCCTGCGCCGGAGAGAAACTTTTTCGCGGAAGCTCTCCGGTGATTCGGGGATCGGCTCGATGGACCTCTGCGCGAACGACCCCGTCGTTCCGCCGAGTTCCCCGAGCTTCCATCCCCAACGAAGAGAGGAGTCATGCGACGAGACGTCCATGCCCCGCGGACCGCCGGAGCGGTTCTGCGTCTCCTGTGCGTCGCCTTCGCCGCGGCCGTCACCGCCGGTAGCGCCAGCGCCCAGTACCCCACCTTCACCGAGCTGCCGACGCTGCAGCCCAGCGCGAACGTCGCCGCTCCGCTGGTCGCGACCGTGCACGTCGAGACCGACGTTCCCACGCTCGTCTGGCTGAGCATCGACAACGGGGAGCGGAACGTGTTCGTCCCCGGAGACGGCGAGTTCGCGACCGAGCACGACGTGCTCGTCTACGGGGTAGAGCCCGACAAGAACAACCTGATCTCGGTCCTGGCGGTCGACCAGAAGGGGTACCAGTCCACATCGCCGGTGGTGCTCGACTTCCAGACGCCGCCGCTGCCGCCGGAGTTCCCGCCGCTCGAGGTGCAGACGCTCGACGAGATGCGCCGGGAACCGGGCTACGTCCTGATCGGTCCGCGCGGCTTCGCGGGGCCGACCACGCAGTTCCTCGTGCTCCTGGACGGCGCTGGACGGGTCGTCTGGTACCTGCAGGGCTTCACCGGCGGAGAGCAGCTGCGCAACGGCAACTTCTTCGTCACGCGCCAGCGGGACCTGACCTCCGTCGAGATCGACATCCAGGGCAACGTCGTGCGCGAGTGGTACGCCTCGCGGCTGAACGGGGGCGCCGGCGCGACGCCGGGCGCGATCCTCGTCGACGTCGACTCGATGCACCACGAGTTCACCGAGATGCCCGAGGACGAGGAGGCCGACTTCCTCGTGCTCGGTTCCGAGGCGCGGCTCCTGCCGAACTACCCGGTCAGCGAGGCGACTCCGAGCCTCACGGAACCGCTCGGGAACGTGATCGGCGACGTGATCTTCGAGATGCGCGCGGACGGGACGGTCGTCCGCGAGAAGAAGCTGCTCGACATCCTCGATCCGTACCGCATCGGCTACGACTCGGTCGAGGGGCCCTACTGGAACCCGCTCTACGGCGCCGGTTCGCGCGACTGGACCCACGCGAACTCCGTGCTGTTCGACCCGAGCGACGACAGCTACATCGTCTCCCTGCGCCACCAGGACTGCGTGGTGAAGATCCGCCGCGGCGTCGACGGCGTCGACTCGCCGGACGACGTCGTCTGGATCCTCGGGACGCCGGAAGGCTGGAACGAGCCGTGGAAGTCCAAGCTCCTCTCCCTCGAAGGTGAGCTGATCCAGTTCCAGCCGCGCTTCGACCAGCGTGAGTTCGACCTCGAGTGGCCGTTCCACACGCACCACGCGCGCCTGAACGCGGCCGGGAACCTCACGCTGTTCGACAACGGCAACTACCGCGTGATGCCGCCGACGCCGAAGCCGGATCCGGCCTCGTACTACAGCCGTTCGGTCGAGTACAGCATCGACGAGGCGAACCTCTCGGTCCGTCAGGTGTGGGCTGCGGGAGGACTGTTCGACGAGGTGCCGGATCGCATCGGCTACTCGTTCTTCGTCTCGGGGACCGAGCACCAACCGCGCACCGGCAACGTCCTCGTGTGCGCCGGCGGCACCGCGGAGCCCCTGAGCGGCCGCAGCTACACGCGCGTGCTGGAGCTCGAGCGGGAGTCGAAGGAGGCCGTGTTCGACATGGTCATCCGCGATCCCGCGGACGCAGCTCCCTGGGTGACCTACCGCGCGCTGCGCTACGACCACATCCAGCCGATGCCGGACTTCGAGGCGCCGCTCCTCAACGTCAGCCCGCTGCGTCAGCTGCAGACGACCTACGCCACGGTCACCGGTCTCGAGCCCGGCGAGGAGGTCCTGTTCGCCTACAGCACGGCCGGGCGCGGCGCCGGTCCGCAGTATCCCGGCGGGCGGAGCGGACTCCTGGGCGCGCACATCGCGCTCGGCGTGCGCACGGCCGGCCTGAACGGCAGCGCGACGCTCTCCGGCATCGTGCCCCCGAGCTCGACCCTCGGGCGTGAGCTGCACATCCAGGCGTTCACGCGTCGCGGTACCTCGAACGTGGTCTCCGCCCGGATCGAGTAGCGCGCGAGGACGCCGTGGGGGAGGGGCGCTGCCGCTCCTCCCCGCGCGTCCCGGTCAGCTCTCCTCGTCGAGGAGCTCCTGCAGCATGCGGAGCTCCTCCTCGCAGTGCGCGCAGCCCTCGGCGTGCTCTGCGACCTGAGCGAGGCGCGGATCCAGGGGGCTCGGCTGCTTCTTCGCCTCGATGTACTCGCCCACGAGGTGGACCCATTCGTCGCAGGAGAGGCCCTCGGGCTTGGTCTCCAGCGTGATCTTCGCGAGCTTGCGGATGGTGTCGGGATCGAGCTTCATCACCGGTCCTTGGATCACAGATCGAAGGCGTCTCTTACCTCGTTGTCGCAGAATCCTGCCGCAGTGAGGCCCGCCCGCAGCTTGGCGCGGGCGTCGTGCTGTAGTTTGTAGAGCGCGTTGCGCTGGATGCCGAGCTCCTCGAGCAGCGCGGCCTGGGGCTTTCCCTCGAGCTCGCCGACGATCGCCGTGCGCTGCCGGTCGGTCAGCTCCTCGTCGATGATCCCCAGCAGCGCGTCGACGATCTCCTGCCGCGTCGCGCTCTCCGCGGGTCCGGGCGCGGCCTCCGCGCGGTCCGGGATCGACTCGCTCGAGGACTCGGGCCGGACGCCGGGCTTGCGGAGCTCCGTCAGCGTGCTGCGCACGGCGACGGACCAGGCCCAGGTCGTGAACTGGCTGCGGTCCTCGAAGCGGTCGAGCACCTCCATCACGCGCAGGATGGCGGCCTGGAGCAGATCCTCCAGTAGCGCCTCGTCCCGGACCCCCTGCGTGCGCGCGGCCTTGCGCACGGCCTTCGAAAGGTGCGCGCGCAGGTCCGCCTGGGCGGCCGACGAGCCCGCCGCGTCCGCGGTCAGGTCCGCGATCCACTGGGCGTTCGTCCGGGCGCTCGGGGTGCTGGGCACGCAGAGAGACTAGGAGGCCTCCCGCTTTTTTTCGACCTCGGGGTAAGACGCCCGAGCGAGGTCGCGTCCCAGGGGGCGAACCATCCGGGAGGGGCACCTCCCACCACCTTTCCCTCCCTCCCAACCAAGGAGACCACGACGTGACCACCACCACCCAGACCTTCCCGATCCACGGCGTCGACGATGCTCCCGAAGGCTCCCAGGCGATCCTGAGCGGCATTCAGAAGAGCCTCGGCGGCATCCCCAACCTCTTCGGCCTGTTCTCCGCCTCGCCGGCGGTCCTGAAGGGCTACACCACGCTGTCCGAGCTCCTGGACAAGGACACGGCCTTCGACGAGACCGAGCGCCAGGTGCTGTTCCTCAGCGTCAGCGCCGAGAACGGCTGCACCTACTGCGTCGCGGCCCACTCGACCATCTCGGGCATGAAGAAGGTGCCTGCCGACGTGGTCCAGGCGCTGCGCGACGGCACGCCGCTGTCCGACCCAAAGCTCGAGGCGCTGCGCCAGTTCGGCCTGGCCGTGGTGCGGGAGCGGGGCTGGGTCCAGGAGGCCGACGTCGCCGCGTTCCTGGCGGCCGGCTACACCCGTCGCCACGTGCTCGAGGTCGTTCTCGCGATCTCGCTCAAGACCATCAGCAACTACGTGAACCACATGGCGGACACGCCGCTCGACGACATGTTCGCCCCGCAGGCCTGGAGCTCGCAGGGAGCCTAGGCACCGCACCCTCTTCCCGACACCGACTCGACACTCCAAGGAGACGCAACCATGACCACCTCCATCGCCAACCCGACGACCGCGACCTTCGACGCCGAAGTGCTCCAGCGTGAGGGCACCGTCCTGGTCGACTTCTGGGCTCCCTGGTGCGGCCCGTGTAATGCACTCAAGCCCGTGGTCCAGGCCGTGCTCGGCCTGCGAGACACCGGCGTGCAGGGTGCCTTCGTCAACGTCGACGAGAGCCCCGAGCTGGCCCAGCGCTACGGCGTCACGAGCATCCCCGCGCTGAAGCTCTTTCGTGACGGCGAGCTCGTCGCGGAGCGCACCGGCGCGCTGCCGAAGGCCGACCTCGAGGCCTGGCTCGACGAGCACGGCGCCTAGGCACCGAGCGACCCCGAGGCTCCCCGTCTCCCCGCGTTCGTTCGCGGTGGGGGCGGGGAGTCAGTCGTTCGTGGAGACCTTCGCCAGCTGCGCGAGCACGTCCCCGACCGGAATCAGGCCGCGCACGAGGTTGCCGTCGAGGCGCCCCGCCAGGTCGTTGCCGTCCGCGTCGTGGACGCGCAGGACGGGGTAGCTGCCCCAGGACTCTCCCATGCGTTCGTAGGGCTGGCTCGGGTCGAGGGTGTCGACGAAGACCGGGACGAACGCCCGGCTGGCCTCCTCGACGCGTGGATCGCTGAGCGGACCGCTCGCGAAGTCTTGGCAACCCTGTCACCCGGGGTTCTCGCCGAAGTGCACCCACATCGGCTTCTCCAGCGAGCGCGCCAGCTCGGCGGCGGCGTCGTAGTCGACGTACCAGTCGACCTCTCCGATGCGGACCTGGACGAGTTCCTCGTCCGGCTCCCGTGGAGCCGGTTCGGAGCGGCAGGCGAAGAAGAGCGCGGTGCAGGCCAGGAGGCCGAGCGCTCGAAGGGAGCCGGCGGATTCCATCGGTTCGAGTCTAGTCGACGCGGCGGCCGACCATCTCCATGAAGGTGAACCAGTTGCCGTCCGCGTCGACGGCCGAGGAGACCATGCGCTTCTCGTCGGGCGAGACCAGCTCGATCTGGTCGCGGTAACGGCCGGTCTGCGTCGGGTCGTGCATCGCCGGGCCCGTGGCCTCCAGCGTGAGCACGCGCGCCGCTTCGTCGAGGGTGCCGGTGTAGGTCCAGAGCTGCGTCTGCATCGAGTCGACGTAGCTGCCGACGAAGGTCCCGAGGTCCGGGTCGTAGCCGAGCGTCATCCGCGTGTGGAACGACTGCTCCTCGCTCTCCATCGCTCCCTCGATCAGG
This sequence comes from uncultured Planctomycetaceae bacterium, assembly GCA_964509445.1. Classification (GTDB taxonomy): domain Bacteria; phylum Planctomycetota; class UBA1135; order UBA1135; genus CAZDYS01. Next base: position 3,734 of record CAZDYS010000079.1, on the reverse strand, counting down.
ACCCACAGGCCGCCGAGCGAGCGCACGGAGTCGTGGCTCGTCCACACGATCGGCTCGGCTCCGGGCTCCATCACCGTCTCGCTCGTGACCTCCCACTCGCCGACCAGCTGGTGCAGCCAGGCGTGCTGTGCCGTGGGAGGAGCAGACTTCTCGCCGCTCGGATGCGTGGCGGCACAGGCGGTCAGGAGCGCGACGGCGAGCGGGAGGAGGGCTTTCATACCGTCAGGCTACTCGGGGAGACGGAGGTCAGGGAGCCTCCACGACGATCACCTCGCCGTTGGAGAGCAGCTCGTGCCGTCGTCCGTCGCGCGCGTGCCGATCCTTGCAGCCCGCGATCACGCCGACCTCGTCGGGCCACGGGAACGTCTCGAACTCGTCGAGGAAGCTCAGGTCCTCTCCCGGATTGGCGGAGCGAACCATCTCGGCGACGTCGGCGAGCTCCTTGGACGCGAAGGAGGTCTCGAGCAGGGACATCTGGGCGGACTCGAACACGATCCGGAGCTGCGCTTCGCAGTACGCGTCCTCCGCAGCGCGATGCGCCTCCTCGGCCTCGGCCAGGGAGCTCGTGATGCGCGGCAGCAAGAGGACGGCCAGCGCGATCGTCGCGGCTCCGCCGACGACGAGGAGTCCGCAGCCCCACAGGGCCAGGGTCTTCCCGCGACCGGTCTGCGGCGGCGTCTCCGGAGCCAGGGCGTCGAGTTCCTCTTCGAGATCCATGGGGCAAGGTCGAGGGGTCGCGGCGAGCGCCTGCATCCTACGCGTTCGGAGATCGAGCGGGCCGGGTCTCCTCCGGGCGCGGGCCTGGGCTATCCTCCGCGGCCCGTCCCGCGTCGACCTCTTTCCTCCTGCGACCATGGCTTCCTCCTTCACTCTTCAGCTTCCCGCCTGGGCCGACGGAGCTCCGATCCCGGCCCGCTTCGCGTTCGGCCAGCCCGGCACCGACGGGCCGTTCGCCGTCAGCGACAACGTGAGCCCGGCGCTCTCCTGGGCCGGCGCGCCCTCGGGCACGCGCTCGTTCTGCGTGCTGTGCGTCGACACGGACGTGCCGTCCTCCGGCGAGGACGTGAACCAGGAGGGCAAGACGGTCCCCGCGGACCTCCCGCGCGTGGACTTCTTCCACTGGGTGCTGGTCGACGTCCCGGCGAGCGTCTCGGCGCTCGAGGAAGGGGCGGCGTCGAACGGAGTGACGCCGCGCGGGAAGCCCGTCGGTCCGACCGAGCACGGCGTCACCGGCAAGAACGACTACACCGGTTGGTTCGCCGGAGACGCGGACATGGAGGGCGTGTACGGCGGCTACGACGGCCCCTGCCCTCCGTGGAACGACAGCATCGCGCACCACTACCACTTCGAGGTCTACGCGCTCGACGTCGAGACCCTCGGACTGAGCGGCGACTTCGACGGGCACGCGGTGCGCACGGCCATGGAGGGGCACGTGCTCGCGAAGGCGTCGCACGTGGGCACCTACTCGATGAACCCCGACGTGCCCGCCTAGTGCGCGCGTCCGCGGACGGCCCGGCGAGGAGCGTGCGCCTCGGGCCGGCCTGTCTGGGCCTGCTGCTCGCGGCCGCCGGGAGCGGTCCCGTGGGCGCGCAGGAGGTCGACTCGGAGCTGTTCGCGCGCTACCTCGAAGCGCGCGACGCGGGCGCCCGCGCCGAGCTGCCGGACTACAGCCACGCCGGCTATCGCCGCTGCGAGCTTCCGCTGCCGACCGTCACCAAGAAGACGCACAAGCTCTTCGACGTCACGCGCTTCGGAGCGCGACCGGACGATGGGCGCTCCGATCGCAAGGCGGTGCTGAAGGCGCTGGACAAGGCGCACAAGCACAAGGGGCCCGCCGTCGTGTTCTTTCCTCCCGGCCGCTACCGGCTGTTCGAGCCAGGAGACGTCGGGCGCGCGCCGATCGAGGTGAAGCGCAGCGGTCTGGTGCTCCAGGGGGCCGGCGTGGGCGCGACCGAGCTGTTCTTCGCCGAGGCGCCGGTGCTCCGGGCTCCGCTGATCGCCTTCCGCTCGTCGAGTGGCGAGGAGGACTACTGGCGCGGGGACCGCAAGATCCCCGGCTCGCTGGTCCGCGTCGTCGACGCGTTCTCGCTCGAGCTGTCGGACGTCGCCGACGTCGAGCCGGGCGTCTGGTTGAACCTGAATCCGCGGATCGACCCGCAGAAGGCGCTCGAGGGCGGCTACTACGGACCGCACGAGCTCCTGCGGGGGATTCGCGAGCGCGCCGCGAGTCGCGAGGGAGCGCTCACCGACCACTTCGAGCTCCACCAGGTGGTCCGCGTCGAGGGAAACGTGGTCACCTTCGGGGAGCCGATCCACCTCGACCTGTCGGCCGCCGTGGGGGGGTCGATCTACCGCATCGAGAACGGCGTCGAGGAGGTCGGCATCGAGGACCTCACCCTGCGCGGTGGATGGCGAGGTCAGTTCAAGCACCACAGCGGCACGCGCTACGGCGAGGACTTCCGGATGCTGTCCTTCGATCGCGTGTTCCACGGCTGGGCGCGGCGCCTGCGGTTCGTGGACACCAGCGTGGCCCTCGAGACGTGGCTCTCCGCCTTCAACACGTTCCGCGACCTCGTGCTCGAGGGGAACGCGGGCCACAACGCGATCACCTGCCGGTCGTCCTACGGCACCCTCGTGGCCTACGTGCGCGAGCAGACCGACACGCATCACGGGCTCGGCGTCTCGCGCTCGGGCGTCGGCACCGTGTTCCTGCGCTGCGTCCAGTACGGAGGCATGGAGGCGCACTGCGGCTACCCGCGAGCGACCTTGTTCGACCTCAACGAGGGCGGCTTCGCGCCCCGCGGTGGCGGCGCCACGTTCTTCCCGATGCACGACGAGGGCCTCACCTTCTGGAACTGGAAGGTGACCGTGCCCGGCAGCTTCGACTTCTGGCCCGCGGGGCAGTCCTACGGCTACTTCCTGTTGCCCGTCGTCGCGGGGCTACACGGAGAGCGCTTCCAGGTTCCGGACGTCGAGACGGATCTCCTGGCGTTCGAGTCTCCTGGCACCCCGGTCGCGCCGGCCTCGCTCTTCGAGGCCCAGCTCGAGCACCGCCTGGGTGAGCTGCCCGCCTGGCTCGCGGAGAGCAGCGAGGCGTTCGAGCGCGCGAGCCGTCACGCTCGCCTGACGCTGGACGCTCCGGCGGACGGGACCGAGCTCTCCGCCGGCGCGCCCCTCGAGGTCCGCGTGTCGCTGCACGAGGGCTTCGGACCCCAGAAGGTCGCGCGCATCGAACTCCGCGTCTCCTCCACCAGCCGCTGGGACGGCTTCGAGACCGTCGCGACGATCGACGCGGGCTCCCTCGAGACCTCGTTCGTCCCCGAAGCGCCCGGCGTCTGGCTGGTGCGCGTGCGCATGACGAACGTCCGCGGCGAGGTCACCGAGACCGCGCCCGTCACGGTCTTCGTCGCGGGAGAGGACCCCGAGCGTCTCCTCGAGGTCGATCGCATCGCGTTCCTCGACGGCGACGCGAAGCAGGCGCTGTACAAGGACCTCGTCGCGCGCGGCGGGGGCGAGGCCGAGAAGCTCGTAGGCAGCGCCGTCCTCGCGAAGCGTGGAGACGCGCCCGTCCACGAGATCGAGGAGGACTACCGCGAGGAGCTGTCCGAGCTCTACCGCGGTTTCGGCGAAGACGTTCTGGCGCCGCTCCTGGAGGACGAGCAGCGCCTCGCCACGGCAAACCTCCTGATCGACGGGGACACGAGCACCGCCGTCCGGGGCCTGGTCCACTGGAT
>CAZDYS010000078.1:0-11361 GCA_964509445.1 uncultured Planctomycetaceae bacterium | reverse complement strand
GGCCGTGCTCGAGCGTGCCGGCCAGCGGAGCCTCGCGCACGCGCGGGAAGGCCAGCGAGCGGATCGCGAGGCCGCGTCGCTCGCAGAGCTCGAGCCGGACGCCGTCGGTCTGGACCAGGACGCGGTCGCTCTTCCGCCTGACGTCGGCTCGCTCGAGAGCGGCTGCGACCGGCGTGCTCACGGCTTCCTCGGTGGCGGCGTCGCGCAGGGACGCGCTGTCGCGCCAGCGTCGTTCGGTCAGGTGCGTGCGCAGGTCCGAGGCCCAGTCGCGGCAGAGGGTGCGCCACTCCTCGGGTCCCGCCGCACGCTCCTCGAGCGTGCGCGCGCGCGCGAAGCAGGCGCTGTTGAGCCCCACGTCGTCGCGTCCCGTCAGTCCCCAGCGCGTCGCGTTGTACTTCGGCTGCTTCTTGACGGGCACCGGGTCGCTGACGTGCGTGAGCGTGACCTCCTCCCCGCTGTCGAAGCGCTCGTCGGCGGCGATCTCGCCGGGCGTGCGGAACGCGACCCCCTGCTCCTTCAGGCGCGCGATCGCGTCCGCGATCCGATGCCACTCCGAGATCGTGGGGTCCAGCGTGGGCTCCGCGTGGTAGCGGCCGGGGCGGAAGTCGAAGATCTCGGCGTCGTTCGCGTAGAGCGAGAGGTGGCGCGGTTCGTCGTTCGAGGCGTGCTCCAGCACCCACGCGACGTAGGCGTCGGCGTCGAGCTCCCCCATCGCGACCCGCTGCAGCTTCTGGAACGCGATCGCGTCGGCCCACAGCACCCGGATGCGCTGGCCGGAGGGCGACGCGGTCCGGACCGTCCCGTAGCGAAGACGCGCCTCCCACTCGGGATGCGAACGCCGCGGGTTGTTCCACTCCATGACGAGCGTGCGATAGCCCGCGTCGCGGTAGGCGTCGACGATGCCCTGGGACCAGGCCATCTCGTTGACCAGCGCGACCGACGGGGCTCGCCCCAGGAGCTCGCGGTAGCCCTCGACGCCCAGGCGTTGGTTCCAGCGGTTGACGGAGGCCGGGACGAGCGGACCGACGACCTGGCTGTCCCCCGATCCGACCCACTCGACGCGTCCGCGCTCGATCAGGTCGCGCAGCCGCTCGAACCAGGAGGCGTCGAGCGCCCGGGCGCGCTGCAGCGTGTGCAGTGAGGCCTCGATCCCGATCCTGAGGTCCGGCTGGGAGGCGCACAGCTCGAGCAGGGGCCGGTAGCAACGGCGCACCACCTCGCCCTGCGCCTCCGTCTCGATCGCGGAGTAGCTGAGGTTCAGGTGGAACAGGAGGCTGGCGTACAGGCGGGGGGCCGTCACGCGGCAGCTTTCGGCAGGAATCGCCGCGGACTGGAACGCTCGCCGCAGCCCATTTTGCGACCTCCTACAGGGTCGAAGGACATCTGCCGATGGCCTGCCCCATGGCCTCGAATCCCACCTTGCTGGTCCTCTCGCCCGGTCCCCTGGCCACTCCCCGCCTGCGCTGGGCTCGCTCCGCCGGGCTCGAGATCGCCCTGGTCGACCCCGCCCCGGCCGGCCGCTTCCACGGCGTGGCCGACAGCGTGCACGGATTCGATCCGGTGCAGGACACCGACGCCGTCGTCGCGCTGGCCGAGGAGCTCCGTGAGCGCGGTCCGCTCGAGGTCGTCCCGAGCCGACGCGAACACCTCGCGGTCGCCGCGGCGATCACGGGCTTCGCGCTGCAGCACGACCCGCCCGCCCCACGACTGCACGCGCCACAGAGCACCCTGGAGGCGAACGGGTTCTTCCGCGCGGACGGGTCCTTCGTCGCCGCCGGCATCGTCGAGCGCTGGCGAGCGACGGCGGGTCGACCCGAGATGGCGCTCGCACCGGCCCTGGGCGACGCGACCGACGAGCGCACGATCTACGCGACCCTGGAGGAGCTCGCGCGCACCCGCGGCTGGATCCGTGGTCCCGTGCACGCCTGCGGCGTCCTCGAGGACGGACGCTTCGAGGTCGTCGACGCGGCCCCGCTGTTCCTCGACGACCCGACGACCGTCTGCCTGGCCCCGCTCGCGTTCGGGCGCAGCCCGTGGCAGGCCTGGTTCGCGAGCCTGATCGACGCCGGAGGTCCGTTCGATGGTCTGCCGGAGGAGCGGCGCTTCGAGGGGTGCGCAGGTTGGATCGCCGTGCGCTGCGAGGACGAAGGCCCGCTGCACGCGGTGCACGGCTGCGACGTCGCGCGCCGCGTCCCCGGCATCGAGGACGTCTCCCTCGTCGCGACGCCCGGACGGGAGCTCGCGGGAGACCACGACGTGGTCGCCTACGCCTGGGGCTCCGCTGCCTCCGAGGAAGAGCTGAAGAGCCGCCTGATGCGCGCCCACGACGCCGTCGGCGTCGAGCTGGCGGCGCGCCAGATCGCCTGATCCCCCGCTTCGTCGGCAGAGTGTTACCTTCGCGGGCGGGGCCAGCTAGGTCTCCCGTGCCGCCGCGCGCGTCGCGGCAGCGTCGGTTTTCACCGCACCGAGGGGATCTTTCATGCTCGCCAGCTCGCGCTCTTCTTGGCTCCTGTGCGGAGCCCTGCTCTTCAGTTCCTTGCCCGCGGCCGCGCAGCGGCGCGCCGCGATCGATCGCTCGGCCTCCACGGACCCGGGAGGCTCCTTCCTCGACGATCCGCACCAGAACGGGGAAGCCTCCGAGCTCCGCGTCGCGGAGCTGCGCTGGGGCCGGCTCGTGGACGTCCACGACCTGGTCCGAGGTCGCCGATCGGAGCGCGCGCGCTTCGCGGACTTCCTGATCGGGGAGTCGATCCAGAGCGACGGCGCGGACTACGAGCTCGAGGCGGATCCCGTCACGGGCAAGACGCGCCTCACGATCCTGCGTCCCGCGGGGGCCGCCTTCGACGCGCTGCTCGCGGCGGCGGAGGAAGCCACCGTCCCCATCGCCACGAAGGGCCCGAACAGTCCGGCGCCGTTCTCGGAGGTGCCGCGCAACGGGGCGCTCTCGATTCGCTTCGACGACCTCCTGCAGGACGACGACGTCGCCGCCGTCGCGCTCTCGAGCACGGTACGGGCGCGCGTCGGTGACGTCCTGACCGACCCGTTCTCCGCCCGCGTCCTCTTCGATGCCCACCACGGAGGCTCTCCCGCCGGGGCGGGGTCGACGCGAGGGCAGCGCCACGCGACGCGCGTGCTCGTCGACTGGACCGTGAGCGCGGTCGAGGCCGCGGGCATGCCGGTCCCCGCGCCGCTCAACGAGGTCGGGCTCCCGTCCAGCCGCGCCACCGCCTCCGGCGCGAACGTGCTGCTCGCTCTTCCGACGCGAGTCGACCCGAGCACGGGCCAGTTCGCGGTCTTGACCAACCTCGCGGGCAACCCGCTGGCGACGACGGGGAACGGTCCCGTGGACGCGAGCAACCAGGACGTCGTCCGCGCCCTGCGCTCCGGGAACGACGGCGGCGTGTACGGCGGCTTCCTGCTGGACACGCAGGCGCCCCAGCTCGTCGGCCAGTGGCCGCTCGAGATCCTGCGCGCGACCGGCGCCGGGCGCCGCGGCACGTCGCCGGACGAGTTCGTGCTGCGCGTCTCGTTCCCGACTCCTTGCCGCCGCGTGCTCGAGCCCGGTCACGTGATCCAGGCCGGTCCGACCTTCCTGGAGGTGCTCACGCGCAGCGCCGCGCCGGACGCGTCCGGCACCGTCGACCGCGTGCGTGTCTCCGTCCTCGCGGGAGCCACTCCGACCCCTCAGGACCTCCTGGGCGGCGCGCGCTACACGCACGCCTACACGGCCGGTCTGCGCGTCCCGGCGGCCTGCTGGTTCGAGGCGACGCCGAGCGCACGGGGAGGGCTGCTCTCGACCGCGAGCTCGTTCCGCGCCCGCTTCTCGGAACCGGTCGCACCGGATGCCAGCGCGGCGGACGACTTCCGCCTGCTCGTCGGCGGCCTCGAGACGACGCCGACCGCGGAGAACACGGTCGTCGCGCGCGTCGTTCCGGGAGCGGACCTGCGCGCGCTCGCGCTGGTGCCCGTGCTCCCGCTCGACCACAAGCAGGGCGAGAGCGAGTCGTTCCTGCTCGAGCTCGTCGCGGACGGGATCACCGACCTCGCCGGCAACGAGCTGCTCGCGGTCGCGCCGCCGGTGGTCTACCGCATCGACCCGATGGAGCCGACCCTCGGCACCGGAGGGATCACGCTGCGCTTCGCCGAGGCGGACGAGGTCGCGCCGGAAGGCGACGACGTCCGTGGCCAGGTCTTCTACGACCTGGCGGAGGGAGAGCTGCGGCCGCGTCCCGTGACGCGCTGGTCCGCAGGGATCGACGACTCCGCGCCGGTGCAGAGCCTCATGATCCCGCTGCCCACGGGCGTGCAGACGCCGCTCAACCCGCTGGGTGCGAAGCTGCAGAACGTGTGGCGCTACGCCGACCTCGGCTGGCGCGTCGAGGACGAGAGCTACCACAACGTCGACGTGGAGGGCCTCTCCTGGTCGCCCCGCTTCGGCCAGGTCGTGCGCGACTTCTTCGAGGAGTTCGAGATCCGGCTGGGGCACTCCAGCCGACTGCCGGACGAGCAGCTGGACCAGAACCTCCTGCCGCGCTACCGGAACTCGGGTCTGAAGAGCGCTCCCGATCCGTTCAGCGACAACGTGCTCGACTCCGAGCAGGCCGCCCAGACGGTCGTTCACCCGCGCGCGCTCGGCTACGTCGTCGACCCCGCGGACGTCGTCCTCTCGCCGACCGGCACGCCGTTGATCCCCTACCCGCTGAACCGGAGCGGCGGTCCGTACCGCTCCTACACCTGGCGCGACACGTCTGCGGTCGAGGTCGGTGGAGAGTTCGGCGCAGGCGTTCCGATGGACGTCGAGACGGGCTCACCGCTGTTCCTGTACGGCGGAGGAGAAGCGGGATCGCTCTACTCGACCGCTGCCGTGAAGACCATCGGCCTTCCGCTCCTGATGGAGTTCCGCTGCTTCCCGAGCGACACCGGGATCGGCCTGAACGCGCTGAACGTCGCGCTGGCGATCAACTCGTCCGCCCGCCCGAACTTCCGCGCCTTCTCCGCCGGAGGAGTGGACGCGAGCGGAGCCGTGGTACGGAAGGACCCGGACCTCGAGCCGATCCCCACGGGCGGCTTCCAGCCGGGTTCCTTCCCGCCGGGTGCACCGACCCAACCGGCGGACAACCTGAGCTACCGCGGCCAGCTCGACCTCGTCGTGCGCGTGAGTCGCGCGCACACCGCGTGGCTCGACGCCGGCAGCCGGGAGACGCGCTTCTTCCCGGCGGTCCTCGAGGCGGAGACGCCGGACGGCACGCGCATCCGGGTCGACTACCGCGGCGCGGAGCGGATCCGCCGGATCGGCCCGTTCAAGGCGGAGCGCCTGGACGCCTACGGGGACTTCCTGCGCGCCGACGCGGTCGACTTCTTCGGCGGCGACGCCGGCTGGACGGCGGACGTCGGCTCCCTCGACGGAGCCCGGTTCCTGCAGCTCCGCCTGACCTTCGTGAACGACCTCGAGCGGAGCACGACGGCCACCCTGCGCACGCTCGGTCTGCCGTTCCAGACCTCCCCCTGAGCGGCCGCGCGTCCGCGCCTCCCTCGGCACGTCCGGGGGAGGCGGCGGAGGGGCCGTCCTAGCGCCGCTCGACGAACTCCATCAGCGCGATGCGCTCGCCGTCGCGCGTCGTCTCGAACCGCTCCGGCGGTCCGGGGCGATCGTCGTCGAAGTAGTACCGCTCGACCAGCCCACCGTCCCCGAGGACGGTGTAGAGCCAGCCCTCGAACGGGCCGCTCGGGAAGCTCGTGCTGACGCGCTTGCGCACGGCGCGCGCCGGATCGAAGCGCGCGTGGTCGCGCAGCTCGGCCCAGGACGTCCGCGGCGAGCGGGCCGGCGCGGTCAACGCGCGGCCCTGGTCGTCCTCGAGCCAGGCCTCGACGGTCACGCCCTCGGCATCCGCCTCGACGAAGCGCATGACCTGCAAGAGCGAGGAGCCGTCGGCGTCGACCCGCCGGAACACGAGCTCCGTGCCGCTGGGGTGGGCCGAGCGGATCTCCTGGGCGTCGAAGGGCGGCGGGAGCGGGTCGTCGGCGGAGGTCGAGCGACAGCCCGCGAGGGCGGCCAGGGACGCACAGAGCGCGAGGAGACGGAGCTTCATCCCGACACGGTACCGGGGCCGCGGCGAGAAGGACCCACTTTGTGGAAACGGGACCCGTTGGACTTGCGTAGGCGCCGGCCTGACCCGCTTTCTCGCCTCCTCGGCCCCAACCTCCCCAATGAAGCTCTTCTCCCTCCTGCTCGCCGTCCCCTTCGTGGCCTCCTGCATCGTCGTGATCGGTGACGGCGACTGGGACTCGGACGCGAAGGAGCGCGTCCATGGCTCCGGCCGCATCGTCGCGGAGCAGCGCTCCAGCGAGCCCTTCGAGCACGTCCACCTGGACACGGCCGCCGACGTGCGCGTCACGATCGGCGAGGAGACCTCCATCCTGGTCCGGGCCGACGACAACGCGCTGCCCTACCTGCTCACGGACGTCCGCAACGGGAAGCTCTCGATCGACCGCTCCAGCGACGTCCGCCTGCGGAACGTGAACGTCGAGATCGAAATCGTCACCCCCAGCCTGGCGTCCTTCGTGATCGACGGAGCGGGCGACGTGTGGATCGACGGCCTGGCCGAGGACGACTTCCAGGCGGAGATCGACGGCGCCGGCAACCTGCACGCCTCCGGTGCGGTCGAGTCGCTCGCGGCCGAGATCGACGGCGCGGGCTCGCTCTCCCTGGCGGCCCTGGAGGCGCGCAACGCCAGCGTCGAGATCGACGGCTCCGGGAACATCCAGGTGCACGCCACGGAGGCGCTGCGCTACACGATCGACGGCTCCGGCAACATCGTCTACGCCGGCTCGCCCGCCCTGCGCGGGTCGATCCACGGCAGCGGGAACGTCCGGCCGCTGGAGCGCTGAACGCCTAGGCGGCCGGCCAGAGCCGGCGCGCGAGCCGCGTCGCTCCCTCGCCGAGGCCCGTGACCTCGTCCATGGAGCGCGCCTCGAGGCGCCGGACGCCGGACAGGATCGCGGCGCGCAGTCCCTCCTGGGACAGCTCCGCCGCGACGCCGAGAGGCAGGTGCGGCCCGTGCTCCTCGTACCATTCGAGCGCGTCGCGGTCCTCGCCGTAGTTGGCGAGGACGAGGGCCGGCACGCCGAGGAACGCGAGCTCGTAGAGCGTCGTCCCGACGGCGGTCAGCGCCGCTCGCGAACGCGCGAACCAGCGCGCCAGCGGCATCCCCGGCAGCAGGACCTGGATCCCCGCGACGTGCTGCGTGCGGGCGACCAGCCCTTCGTAGCGCTCCGCCATGTGCGGCCCGACGGACACCACGATGGAGAGGCCCGTGTCCCCGAGGACGTCGAGGACGCGCTCGGTCAGCCGCCAGGGGTCCGAGCCGCCGAAGGACACGAAGAGGTCGATGTCGCGCTCGCCGTCCGGGCGCATGCTGCGCACCTCGGTCGCGAGCGGGATCCACTCGGCACCGGCGAGGATGCACTCGGCGTGCTCGCGGTCCCAGGCGTCGGGGGTCCAGTGCAGCGCCGGATAGACCAGGTGGTCGCAGTGGTCGCGCGCCGCGGTCCGGTTCTCGACGAGGAAGCTCGGCGTTCCGTTGCTCGCGAGGCGCGCGAGCTCGGGCGTCCAGTCCACGAAGCCGTCGAGCCAGGCGCCGGTCGCCTCGAGCTCGGTCCAGTCGGGCTCGTCCTCCGCGGTGACCGATGGGAACGGGTCGGAGGCGAGCGCCTCGACGGTCGCGTCGTCGTCGACGATCAAGAGCGGGCGCGCCCCGAGCGAGAGCAGCTCGAGAGCGACGGACCGCGAACGCATCACGTGCCCCATGCCGGTCCGCGGACCGGAGGACGCGCGCAGGAGGACGCGGCGCTTCACGCCGGCATCCTCCGGTAGCGACCGACCACGCGCGGCCGGATCGAGCGCAGGAGGCGTCGGTAGGCCTGGTTGTCGTCGCTCTCCGCAACGTGCGCGTGGAGCTCCCGGAGCTCCGGCTGTGCGTCGAGCCAGCGCAGAGCGTCCAGCGTCCGGAACGTGCGCTCTCCGAAGTGGTCGAAGACACGGCGCACGAAGGCCAGGTCCTCGGGCTCGTCCACGCAGAGCCGCAGGCCTGGTCGACCGTAGTCGTGGTGGACCTCGATCTCGACGTGTCGGAAGTCCTCGGCGTGCTCCTGGAAGTAGAAGCTCGAGACGTGTTCGAGGTCACGCGGGTCCTCGGAGACCCCGGAGGCCTCCAGCGCGCGAACGGAGAACACGCCCGCTCCGGCGAGGGTCCCGTCCAGGCCTCCGCGTTCGTTGCCGGCGAGCCGCACGAAGTCCGCGTCGAACGCGCGCAGGGCCCCGAGCTGGAGATCGATGAAGTCCGGCTCGACCAGCGGGCAGTCTCCGGTCACGCGGACCAGGTGGTCCGGGCCGAGCTCCCGAGCGAGCGCGAGGTAGCGCGAACGCACGTCGGTCAGGGATCCGCGACGGACGGGGATGCGCGCGCTCTCGAGGAACTCGACCAGAGGATCGTCGCTCTCCTCCTCCGAGGTCAGGACGAACACCTCCTCCACCAGCACGCAGCGGCGGACGCGCTCGACGACCCGCTCGATCAGCGGCCTGCCGGCGAGGGGCTCGAGCACCTTGCCGGGCAGCCTCGTCGAGCTCATGCGGGCCTGGATGCCCGCCACCGCACGCGTCTCGCAGGAAGGACTCATGCCGCCCTCCGCGCACGCCGCCAGTCGCGCAGCGCATCGAGCACGCGCGCCTGGTCCCCCTCCTCCATCGAGGGGTGGATCGGCAGACTCAGCGCGCACTTGCCGTGCGCCTCCGCGTTCGGCCAGTGGCCGCCCTTCGTGTGGGCGAGGAACCAGGGCTGCAGCGGGACCGGGTGGTAGTGCACCTGGGTGTGGATCTCCTGGCCGCGCAGGTGGGCGCGCAGAGCATCTCGCTCGTCCGCCTCGACGCGCACGAAGAACAGGTGCCAGGCGTGCGTCTCCTGCGTCCCGGAGGACGGCAGGAGGTAGTCCTCGAGCTGCTCCAGGTAGCGCCGTGCGATGTCCCGGCGCGCGGCGAGGAACTCCGGAGCGCGGCCGAGCTGGCTGATCCCCAGCGCCGCCGAGAGGTCGTTCAGGCGTCCGTTGGTGCCGAGCTCGACCATCGGCGCGTAACTCAAGCCCTCGACGCGGCGATCGACGCCGTGCTCGCGCAGGCGTCCGACGCGCGCGGCGACCTCCTCGTGGTGCGTGAGGACGGCTCCGCCCTCGCCCGTGGTGATCAGCTTGACCGGGTGGAACGAGAGCGTGGTCGCGTCGACGTCCGGGTGCTCTCCGACCCGCCAGGAGCGTCCGTCGGCGCGGTACGTGGCACCCAGGGCGTGGGCCGCGTCCTCGACCAGCCGGAAGCCGTGCGTGCGCTTCAACGCGAGCACGCTCTGCATGTCGCAAGGCAACCCGGCGAAGTGGACGACGGTGACGACGTCCGGCGGGTTCGGACCCGCGCACAGGGCCGCGAGCTCCTCGACGTCGAGGTTCCCGCTCTCCGGTTCGACGTCGACGAACTCGACCTCCGCTCCGAGCCGCACGGCGGTCGTCGCCGTGGCCAGGAACGTGTTGGCGGTCGTGGCGACGCGCGTCCCGGGTCCGACGTCGAGCGCCAGGTACGCGAGCTCGAGGGCCACGGTCCCGTTCGAGACCGCCACCGCGTGGCGCGCCCCGGTGAACGCCGACAGGCGCCCCTCGAAGCCCTCCACCGCGGCGCCCTGCGTGAGCCGCTCGCTGCCCAGGACGCGGACGACGCCCTCGACGTCCTCCAGTCCGATCGTCTGGCGCCCGTAGCCGATCGGGCGCGGGGTCTCAGGCTGCTTGGCCATCCTCGCCTCCTCGGCCCAGGAGGTCGCGTAGCTCGTCCGGGTTCAGGCGCCAGGCGCTCGAGTTCGAGCGGTACTGGAAGTTCTCCCCCACGGGCCGACCGGTCTCGCCACCGTCCACGAGGTGGTCCTCGACGTTCCACCAGTTGAAGGCCGGGAAGACCGTGTAGTGCTTCGAGTACTCGAGCGTGTTCCGCGACTCGTCGAACGGGATCAACACCTCGTGGAGCTTCTCCCCGGGCCGGATGCCGATCTCCTTCTGCGTGCACTGCGGCGCGATCGCGGTCGCGAGGTCGCTGACCGACATCGTGGGGATCTTCGGAACGAAGATCTCGCCACCGGCCATCGCGTGCAGCCGCTCCAGCACGAACTCGACGCCGTGCTGCAGCGTGATCCAGAACCGGGTCATCTTCCGGTCGGTGATCGGGAGCTCGGTGGCACCGGTGGCGACGAGCTTCTGGAAGTGCTCGATCACGCTGCCTCGGGATCCCATCACGTTGCCGTAGCGCACGACGCTGAAGCGCGTCCCGGAGCGACCCGCGAGGTGGTTGGCCGCCACGAAGCACTTGTCCGAGCAGAGCTTGGTGGCGCCGTAGAGGTTGACCGGGTTGGCGGCCTTGTCCGTCGAGAGCGCGATCACGCGCTCCACGCCCGCGTCGATCGCGGCGTTGATCACGTTCTCCGCACCACCGATGTTCGTGCGGATGCACTCGAACGGGTTGTACTCGGCGATCGGCACGTGCTTCATCGCCGCGGCGTGCACCACGAAGTCGATGTCGCGCATGGCGCGCCGCAGACGCTCCGCGTCGCGCACGTCGCCGATGAAGTAGCGCAGCGCGGGGTACTCCGCCTGGGAGAAGCGCTGGGCCATCTTGAACTGCTTCTGCTCGTCGCGACTGAAGATCACGAGGCGACGGGGACGGAAGCGCTGGAGGAGTTCCTGGACGAGGACCTGGCCGAAGGAGCCGGTCCCGCCGGTCACGAGGATGGAGCGATCGGTGAGCATGGGGAGAGAACCCGGGGAGAGGTTGGAACTCCCTTCGGATCCCGCGGCCGATGCCTTGACCACCGAGAGCAAGTCGCGCCTGGAAAAGGACTTGGGAACGCGCAGCGGGACCGGCCGCAATGCGGCCTCCTAGCCGCGTGGCCACGCAGCGGGGTCGCTGGAGCCCTTCGAGGCCGCGAGGAAGCTCCCCGGCGCCGCGACCCGGCGGCCGGTCAGCGTCCGAGGAAGTCGCGCAGCGCGTCGGTGTGACCGTCGACCCCGCGTTCGGGGAACGAGACGTGCATCACCGGCACCTCGGGCGGACCGAAGATGAAGTGCTTCTCCTCGGTCCCGACGGCGGTCACCCCGCCGTGGACGCGGTCCTCGACCTGCACCTCGCCCTCGGCCACGCAGGTGCAGGTGCCCTGCTCGATGCGCAGCACGCCCAGCGTGGTGCCCGTCACCACCACGCGCGACTCGTCCGTCACGACGTGGATGGTGTTCTCGGTTGGTTACTAGCTGTTTCTTGTTGTTGAGTGTTCGTTTGGG
>CAZDYS010000077.1:0-11417 GCA_964509445.1 uncultured Planctomycetaceae bacterium | reverse complement strand
CGGTCGCCGGGGGCCAGCTCGAGCTGCAGCGCGAGCTCCTCGGTCCCCTCGAACACCAGGGCCTCGCGTCGGTCCTCCCCGATCGCGACGCGCTCGTGTCGCTCCAGCGCTCGCGCGTCCCGATCGAGGCGAAGCACACGACTGGAGGCGGGGACGTTCACGACCGCTTCCTCTGGCGCCCGTCCGCAAGCGAGGAAGAGGAGCGGCAGGAGCCATCCGAGCGACCCGGTCCCACGGGGCGGCGTGGGCGGTCGCTGTGGAGCTGGGAGAGAGGCCGCCATGAGCGACGACCAGCTTAGCTCAGCGCGGTTCGCGAGCGCCGCGACGCTTCGAGTAGCCGGCCAGGAAGTACTTCAGGAACCCGCTCGTCGGCCGGATCGAGGCCTCGGGGTCGGGTGTCATTCCCTCGGGCAGGTGCCGGAACGGCGTCAGGAGCTCCGGTCGATTCGACAGCACGTGCATCGGAACGTCCCAGGACGAGTCGTGCTCGTTGAGCTCGCCGATCAGGGGTGGCTGGTGGTCGCCGAGGACGAACACCAGCGAGGGCCGGGTGAGCTCGCGCACGAAGGCGGTCGCGACCTCGAGGCTGTACTCGATCGACTCGACGTAGCCACGCTCCGCGTCCGGATGACCGGGGAAGTTCGCCCAGTCCATGTCGTAGAGCTTGGCCGGCGGAACGCGGAAGGTCTCCTCGTCGAGCAGCCGGCTCCAGTCCTCGACGTAGGGCGGCACGTGGGAGAAGGGCGCGTGGCTCGTGACCGACACGAACAGCGCGAACAGCGGCTGTTCCGCGGGCCGTACGAACCGCTCGAGCAGCACCGCCAGCGCGTACTGGTCCGGCATGCCGCCCCACGGGTAGCGGGTGCCGCGATACGCGTAGTCGGCGTGGAAGAGCTCGTCCGTGAAGCCGTAGAAGGCCTGCCCCTCGGGCCAGGGGATCGGCATCACCGGCTGGGCATTGATCGTCCGGTAGCCGACGTCGCGGAGGGTCTTCGGGAGCGGGACGAGCTCGCTGTCGAGCACCATGCGCGAGTGCAGCTTGTTCGCCACGGAGAGTCCGCACAGGAGCTGGAAGTGCGCCAGGGACGACTGGCCGCCCTTGATGTGCGGCGTCACGTACCCGGTGCGCACCGCGATGCCGGCCTCCGCGAGCTCGCGCTCCCACTCCACGACCCACGCGTCGAACCGGGCGCGGGTCTCGGGGTGCTCGAGCAGGACCCGGCCGTAGGACTCGATGAAGTAGACGTACACGTCCGCTCCGTCGAGATAGGTGAGGTCGCGCGGGTAGGTCTTCGACTCCTCTTCGATCTCGGTCAGCCGCCCTGCGTAGCGCTCGTGCTGCCGGTGGATCTCCGGCAGGTCGAGGAGGTCGCGCGCCAGGGCCGGCAGCATCTCCTCGCGAAAGAGCACGTGGCCATCCTTCACGCGCTCGGCCGGCGTGAACGCGTTGACGACGACGAGGACCAGGGTGAGTCCCGCGAACAGCGGCGCGAACCGCCGGCCTCGGGCTCCCGCGCGCAGGACCGCGCGCACGACGAGGTCCAGGAGCGCGAAGAGTCCGACGGCGACCGCGACCGTCGCGAGCGCGATCCCGCAGCGGACCGGGAAGGAGAACTCGTTCGTGAGCAGGTACCACAGCCCGGGCAGGTAGCTCGCGTCGGTGTAGAGGTTCAGCGCGTTCCCGTAGAAGGCCGGGATCGCGGTCGAGGCGAACCGGTAGAGGACCGCGAGCCCCACGAAGAACGTGACCGCGAAGGAGATCCACCGGCGGGTCCCGAGGAACCGCATCCCGAGGAAGCCGAGCGCCAGGAGCGCGACGAGGTCCGGGCTGGGGCGCCAGCCGTCCGCGGGAGGAGGGTTCTCCCAGGGAAAGCGGAAGGTCGTCAGGCCGTGCAGGAGGAGCACGGCCAACGCGACGCCGGCGATCCGCCGGACCCGTCCCTCGGGTCCTCGCGTCGCGGGCTCGCTCACGCGGCCCCTCGTCGAGCGGTGAGGGCGACGTACCGCATGCGCTCGGTGCGGTAGAGCTCGTCGAGCGCGAGTCCGCCGAGGAACGCGTCGACGACGCCCCGCGCGACGGGCAGGGGCAGGAAGGTGCGGAGCCGGGTGAGGCGCCGGCGGCGTCGCTCCAGGGAGGACGCGTCGTGCGTGGGGACCTGTGGGGTCAGGTCGGTCTCGGCGCTCACCACGAGCCCGGCGCCCGCGAGGGCGTCCCGGTAGTCGTCGCGCGTGTACAGGTGCGCGGTGGACCAGCGCGACAGGAGCTCCGCTCCGGCGGGAGCCTGCGCCACTTCGGAGCCGCGCGCCATGTCCTCGACCAGGAGCAGCTCGCCTCCCGGGGCCAGGCTGTCGGCCAGGTTGCGAGCGGTCCGGGCGAGGTCGCCCGCGTGGAACAGGGACTCGATCGAGAGCACCACGTCGAAGGTCCCCTCGACGGGGGCGGAGTAGCTCTGGCAGCGGAAGGTACAGCGGTCTCCGAGGCCACGCTGATCCGCGAGCTGGCGTGCTCGCCGCACCTGGTAGGGGCTGAGCGTGAGGCCCGTGAACGTGCCGGTCGGTGCACGCCTCGCCCAGTCGAACAGGGTCGCGCCGAACCCGCAGCCCACGTCCAGGGCGCGCAGCGAGTCGCCGGCTCCTGTCCGCTCGAAGAGCCAGCCGTGGATGTCGGCCGTGCCCGCGGCGGGGGTTCCCGGTGCGCCGCCCTTCAGGCGCTTGTGCATCTCGAGCCCTTCGTCCGGGCGTCCGCCCCCGGCCGAACGGCGCAGCCACTGGTAGCGAGCGAGCGCGTCGTAGAGGCGCGCGAGCTCCTCCTCCGAGCTCATGCCTTCCTCAGCACGAAGATGAACTCGTTCGTGTACCGCAGCGGGATCCACGGCTCCGCGATGGCCTCGTCCTTCGTCAGGTCGCGCGGCCGGAACCCGCGCAGCACGCGCCGCAGGCGCTGGCGGAGCCACTGGTCCATCACCACGCGTTCGACGGCGAGCCCGTTCTCGGCGAACAGCTCCGTCCACTGCTCGAGCCCGAGCGCGTCCTGGTGTCCGGCCCGGTTCTGCATGCCGAACCAGCGCTTCCACACGGTCCACATCAGGGTCTGCGCGTTGCGGACCATGAAGCAGAGACGCCCGTCCTCCTTCGCGACGCGACGCATCTCGCGCAGCGCACGCGGCCGGTCGAGGAACCGCTCGATCGCGCCGATGCAGGTCACGACGTCGAAGCTCCCGTCCTCGAACGGCAGCTCCTCGGCGTTGCCCTCGTGGAGCTCGGCGTCCGGCACGTAGTCCCGTCCGATCTCGAGAGCGCGCTTGGAGATGTCGATGCCGGTCGGCTGGATCCCGCGCAGGCTGGCCGCCTTCAGCAGCAGCCCGGGGCCGCAGGCGACGTCCAGCAGCTTCTCGCCCGCGCTCGCCCCGGCGAGCTGCAGGAACACCGGGTAGGCCTCCAGGGGACGGAGGTACGCGAACGCCTTGCGGTCGTAGGTCTGGTCGAACCAGGACGCGATTCCCTCCTGCGATTCCACGTGGCTCATCGTCGGTTTCGCAGCGGCAGGTAGCGGGGGACGCGGTCGAGGTAGCTCTTGTACTCGGAGCCCAGGGACCGGGCGAGGTGCTCCTCCTCCATCAACACGCGTTGGTGCATGTTCCAGACGTAGGGGAGGATCCCGGCGAGAAGCACGACGCAGGGGAACAGCAAGGCGTTGCCCATGTAGCAAAGATACATGCCGACGAGGCCCGGGTTGCGCGAACGCTCGAACAGCCCGGCGGCTCCGAGCGTACCGTCGCGCTTGTGGCGCCGCAGCTGCAGCACCGACGTGAAGGTCAGGGCCCGTCCGGCGAGCACCAGCGCGATGCCCGCCGCGACCCAGCCGCTCGTCTCGAGAGCGGGCACCGGGCCCAGCCGGTCCCGCAGCGGCGGGTGGGCCAGGAGTGCGAGCGGGAGCAGGAACAGCAGCACGCACAGGCCCGTCGGCAGCAGGTAGAAGAGGAGCTTGCCCCCCAGAGCGCGCCGGCGAGCGCGGTCCAGGGACACGTCGTGCTCGGCCGACCCCGCGCCTCCCTTGAAGAAGATCTGGAAGGTCGACGCCTCGCTGGGGATCGGGAAGAACACCAGCTCCACGATCAGCGAGACGTACGCTCCGAGGACGACGAGGGGGACGAGTTCCATGGGCTCAGTCCACCGTCGACGGGCGGCCGACCCGGCTCAAGAGGTAGATCGCGTCCGCGGAGAAGGAGTACATCAGCAGCGCCACGGCCGTTCCCGTCGCGAGCTGGCGGACCCCGTCGGCGAGCTCGGTCGAGGCCGGCAGGAGTGCGAACAGGAGCAGCGCCATCACGAGAGCGCAGATGAGCTTGCCCCGCAGATTGTTCCCTTCCTGCGGCTTGGGATCGTTGGCCGGGGTCTTGGCGCTCAGCATCGCGAGGGCGAACACGTACTTCACCCCGGGCAGGAACAGACACCACAGGCCCGCCCCGAACAGCGAGCAGGCCAGGACCGACAGGACGAGCGTGGTGAGCTGGTCGGTCTCCATGTCGAGCAGCGCGCCTTCCTCCGAACCTCCGAAGCGTCGCGCGCACCACCCGTCCACGAGGTCGCTCAGGACGACGGCGCCCAGCGCGATCCACGCGAGCCAGGAAATCTCTTCGGCCAGCGCGATCCAGGCGAGGGTCCCGACCAGCGCGACGAAGCGGCCCGCCGTGGCGAGGTCCGCGACCGTTCCGCGCGGCGCGAGCGCGCGCCAGAGCCAGGCGTACGAGAGGACCGCGGTGACGAGCACGCCCCACAGGAAACGCGGCTCGAACACGCCGAAGGCGACGCTGAGGCCGATTCCCGTGAGAAGTGCGAGCCACGTCACGGACTGGCAGCGGAGCCAGCGTTCGAGCGCTCGGGTGGACATCGGGGGGCACACCCCTCCGGCAGCGGGAACGCTGCTTCTCGACGGGGCGTGATAGAGTGTACCCGTCTGTCGCCTCCCCACCGCCGATTCGGGTCCAGAGGACCCCCGCGGAACTCTCCCCATGCCTCGTGACGTGCAGCGCCCTTCTGCCCGCGACGTCTGGCCTTCGCTGCTCGCGCTCCGACGGTTCCTGACCAACGCCCCCGCCGACCGCCTCGAAGAGGTCGCGCTCGCCTCGTTCGGCGGGGCCGGGCCGTCCTGGGAGCTGGTGACGGACGGGGAGCTGTCGACGGCGACGCAGGTGCTGCGGGTTCCTCTCGGCGAAGGGACGGCAGGAGGCGAGACGGCCACCTACGACCATGCGCGCTTCGTCGAGGGCGAGGATCCGATCGTGGATCCGACGGGCTCGCTCGAACCGTCGTCCTCCGCCGTGCTGCGCATGTACCTCCCGATCCTGGTGGGCGGTCATCGCGCGCGTCTCGCCGGGGACGTCTTCGTGCTGGCGCACATCGCTCAGACGCTCGACGGCCGCATCGCGTGCCGCAACGGGCACTCCCAGTGGATCAGCAACGAGGCCAACCTCCACCACGCGCACCGCCTGCGCGCGCTGCACGACGCGGTGCTCGTGGGAGGCGGGACCGTCCTCAGCGACGACCCGCAGCTCACGGTCCGGCACGTCGAGGGAGAGGACCCGCACCGGGTCGTCCTGAGCGCGAACGCGACCTTCCTGCAGGCGGACCGCGACTTCCACGTCTACGGCGGGACCGGTTGCTCGGTCCTGTGCTCGGAGCGGACGGCGAGCGAGGTCGCGCGGAACGGCCGCCACCAGCGCGTCGAGCTGGTCCCGGTCCCGGGCGACGGCGACGGTCGCATCGCTCCCGCCACGGTGCGCTCCGCACTCGCGGCGCGCGGGCTGCACTCGGTCTTCGTCGAGGGAGGAGGCGGCACGCTCTCGAGCTTCCTCGAGGGATCCGCACTCGACTTGCTCCAGGTCCACATCGCGCCCGTCGTCCTGGGCTCGGGGATCTCGGCCTTCCGGTTGCCGGAGGTCGAGACGATCCAGGACGGGCGACGAATGCACATGGAAACCTTCGCGCTCGAGGGGGAGGTTCTCCTCGAGCTGCGCGAACGCCGGGGCGCACGATGAGCGTGCGTGCCTACTGGGTCTCCCGTCCGGGCGAGGGCGAGCTGCGGGAAGAGCCCGTGAGCGCCGCTCCCGCACCGGGCAGGAGCCTGGTGCAGGCCGCGTTCAGCGGAGTGAGCGCCGGAACCGAGCGCCTGGTCGGTCTCGGCCTCGTGCCCGAGAGCTGCGCCGCGCCGATGTCCTGTCGCTACATGGCCGGCGACTTCCGCCTGCCGATCAAGTACGGGTACGACCTGGTCGGGACGGGGGTCGCGGGCGCGCTCGAGGGGCTTCGCGTCTTCTCGATGCACCCGCACCAGGAGCTGTGCGAGATCGCCGACGACGACGCGGTGGTCCTTCCGGACGCGCTGCCCAGCTCCCGGGCGGTGCTCGTCCCCAACGCCGAGACCGCGCTCAACGCGGTGTGGGACGCGGAGCTCGAGCCCTCCGACCGACCGCTCGTCGTCGGGGGAGGCTCCGTGGGGCTGCTGGTCGCCCACGCTCTCCGGTCCGCCGCCTCGGTCGAGCACGTGTCGCTCGTCGAGGCCGACGAGCAGCGGGCCACCTTCGCGCGCGAGCTCCCGTGGATCGACGAGGTGCTCTCTCCGGTCGACGTCGAGCGCGAGTCCGTGACGGTCGCGTTCCACGCGAGCGGGTCGTCCGCCGGGCTCCAGACCGCCCTGGACGCGGTCGGCTTCGAGGGCCGCGTCGTCGAGCTGTCCTGGTACGGCGAGAAGCCCGTGACGCTCGACCTCGGCACCGGCTTCCACTACGCGCGCAAGCGGCTGATCGCCTCGCAGGTCGGGAGCGTCGCTCCTGCCAAGCGCGCCACGCACACACACGCCGATCGACTTCGCGAGGTGCTCGAGCTCCTCACGGACGAAGCGCTCGACCGGCTGCTCTCCCGTCCCGTTCCCTTCGACCGGATGCCGGACCTGATGGCCGACGTCTACCGCGGGAACGCACCCGCCCCGGTCCCCCTCGTCTCCTACGAAGCATGTTCAGCGTCGCCGTCAAAGACCACGTGATGATCGCCCACGGTTTCCGCGGAGAGGTCTTCGGACCCGCTCAGCGGCTGCACGGAGCGACCTTCGTCGTGACCGCCGAGTTCCGCGCGGAGGCGCTGGACGAGAACGGGATCGTCGTCGACATCGGCCGCGCCCAGACGGTTCTCGCGGAGGTCCTCGATCCGCTGCGCTACCAGAACCTCGACGAGCTCCCGCAGTTCGAGGGGCAGAACACGACCACCGAGTTCCTCTGCGCCCACGTGCACGAGGGCCTGGCGGGTCGGATGGGGCAGGAGTTCCGGGGATCGCTTCGCGTCGTGCTCGAGGAGAGCCACGTGGCCTGGGGCAGTTACGAGGGACCGATCGGCACATGATCCGTCTGATCGAGCCGCCCTCCTCCGGACGTGTGACCGGGGGCTATCGGTACAACGCCGAGCTGATCAAGCGCCTGCAGTCCACGGGGCTCGGGACGGTCGAGCACGTCGCGAGCTCGGAGCTCGCGGGTGCGCGGTTCGCCGAGGAGGACGTGCTCGTCTTCGACAGCCTCTACCTGGCCACGCAGGACCCGCCGGAGTGGCTCGCCGAGGCGCCGCGCACGGTCCTCCTGCTGCACTACCTGCCCAGCCTCGACCCGACGTGCTCCGAGGCCGAGCGCGCCCGCGCGACGGAGCGCGAGAGCGCCTGGTTCGCTGCGGTCGAGCGCGTCGTGACGACCTCTCGCTCCATGGCGGAGCGGCTCGCGTCCCGGTCCGCCCGCGCGGTCTACCACGCGGCGCCGGGCGTCGGCTCGGGCTTCCGGCCTCACGCGGGGCCGCCGGCCGGCGAGGGTCCGTGCCGCGTCCTGGTCGTCGGGACGATCACGGCCGCGAAAGGGCAGCTCGAGATCGTCGAGGCTCTCGCCGCCCAGGAGCGCCCCGTCGAGCTGGTCCTCCTGGGGGACGACCGGACGGACGAGGACTACGTGCGACGCGTCCGCGACGCCGGCGCCGGGCTCGCCCTCGAGCTTCCTGGCTGCGTTCCTCCGGAGGAGGTCCCGCGCGCCCTCCAGCGCGCACACCTCGTGGTCTCGGGGTCGACCTTCGAGTCCTACGGCATGGCCGTCGCCGAGGCCGTCTCGATGGGCGTCCCCGTCGTCGCCTACCGCGCCGGGGAGATCGGGGAGTGGGTGGTGTCCGGCGAGAACGGCTACCTGATCGAGCCCGGAGATCGGAACGGCTTCGACGAGAGGCTCGCCTCTCTGGTGCGCGAGCCGGAGCGGCTCGAGGCGCTGCGCCAGAGCGAGAGAAGGGTGTTCTTCCCGTCCTGGGACTACACCTTCGAACGGTTCCTGCGCGCCGCGCGCGAGGAGGACTTCGAGGGCGATGGGGCCGACCAGCCCGAGGTGACGCTCTACTCGCGCTGCCCGCTGCCCACGCACCTCGGTCGCTTCGAGGTCGAGGTCTATCGCCTCGAGGGCGGGGAGGAAGCGCTCCTGATCTACCAGGGCGACCTCAGCGGGAGTGATCCGCCTTTCGTGCGCGTGCACTCGGAGTGCTTCACCGGCGAGATCCTGGGCTCGCTCAAGTGCGACTGCCGCCCGCAGCTCGACAAGGCGCTCCAGGAGGTCGCGCGGCGCGGACGCGGTGCCGTCGTCTACCTGCGTCAGGAGGGTCGCGGGATCGGTCTCGGCAACAAGATCCTCGCCTACGCCGAGCAGGAGAAGGGCGCCGACACGATCGAGGCCAACGAGCGTCTGGGCTTCCCGGCCGACCTGCGCGACTTCCGCGTCGCCGCGGTGATGCTGGCGAGCAAGGGCGTGACCACCGTCGCGCTCAACACCAACAACCCGAACAAGGTCGCCTCCCTCGAGGCGAACGGGATCTCGGTGCAGCGCGTGCTGCCGTCGCACACCGACCCGAACCCGCACAACGTCGAGTACCTGGTCACGAAGTTCGCCTCGATGGGGCACGCCGGTCTCGAGCAGGCGCTGGGGCGGGTCGGAGCGCTTCCCCACGGTGGCAGCCCCGTGGGCGGCGCGCACGCCAACGGGCGCAAGCCGCTGCTCGTCTTCGACCTCGACGGCGTCCTGCAGCACGACGACTTCGTGCCGCCGCAGGGCATCGAGCTGCTCCGGGAGCTGCGGGCCGAGGGCTATCCGCTGCGCTTCCTCACGAACGACGGGATCAACAGTCGCGGCAGCCGTACGCGGCGCATGAGCGAGCTCGGGCTCGACATCGAACGCGAGGAGCTCTACACGGCCTCCTCGCTCACGGCGCGCTATCTGGCCGAGCGGGACGCCGGTCCGGTGCTGGCCCTGTGCGGACAGCCCGCTCTGGAGGAGTTCCAGCAGCTCGAGCTCACCAGCGGACCCGAGGCCCGCGCGGTCGTGGTCGGGGACTACTTCCCGCACTACGACTACGAAGCGCTCAAGGTCGCGTTCGAGGCCGTCTCCTCCGGTGCCGAGCTGGTGGCGATGCACAAAAAGCGCTCCTGGCCGACGCAGGGAAAGCGCGTGATCGACATCGGCTTCTGGGTGTCCGGCCTCGAGTACACGACGGGGCGACCGGCCACCATCGTCGGCAAGCCGTCGGCCTTCAGCTACTTCACGGTGCTCGCCGACGCCGGCTACCGACCGGAGGAGGCGATCATGATCAGCGACGAGGAGGACCCCGATCTCGCGGGGGCCCGCGAGGCGGGGCTGAGGACGCTCCTCGTTCGTCCGGATCGCGCTGCGCTGGGGGCCGAGCTGACGAGGCTGCGTGACGAGCTCGCCCGGGTCTGAGGTCCCGGCCGTCGCTCGCCCTGGATTGTTCGAGAACCGCTCGACCTCGCCAAGGCCCGTCCGAAGGCGCGCAGGGCGGACGATGACGCGACGACCCCTGCTCTCGATCTCGCTGCCGCTTTTCCTCGCTCCGGTCTCGCTGGCGCAGGAGCCGTTCGACCTCGTCGTTCGTGACGTGGACCTGTTCGACGCGCGTCGGGGGCGCGTGATCGAGGACCGGACGGTGTGCATCCGCGACGGACTCGTGGTCGAGGTCCTGGATGCCGAGGCAGACGTGGAGGCCGAGAAGAGGATCGAGGGGGCCGGTCGGCTGGCGGTCCCGGGGTTCGTCGACACGCACGCACACCTGCAGGTCGTCTTCGAGCGTCCCGACGGCAGCATCCCCGACCGTCTCGAACCCGAGGAGGACGTTCGCGCGGAGCTCGCGCGGCTCTACCTCGATCACGGGACGACCACGATCGTCGACATGGGGATGACGGAGGCCTGGCTCGACCAGGCGGTGGCCTGGCAGCACGCCCCGCGATCGGACTGGCCCAACCTGTGGTTCGTCGGGAGCTCGCTGAACTCGACCCTTCCCTGGGACACGTCGCCGCCTCCGCACCACCTGCAGCTCGCCGGGCCGGACGAGGCGCGCGCGAAGGTCGCGGCCTACGCGGACCTCGGACTCGAGCACCTGAAGCTGTACTGGAAGCTGCTCGAGCCCGAGATGCGGGCCGTCGTGGAGACGGCGCGGGAGCGCGGTCTGCGCACCTACGCCCACATGGACAACAACATCGCGACGATGGAGACCGCGCTGGAGCTCGGGGTCGTCCACTACGAGCACTTCTTCACCCTGATCCCCGGCGTGCTCGACCTGGACTCCCACCGCCCGTTCCTGAACCGTCGCTTCGACCTGCGAGACCCGGGCTCGATCGACGAGTTCAGTGCCTCCCTGGCCTTCTTCTTCGCCTACGTGCGCGCGAACGAGGAGCTGGAGCTCGAGCTGATGACGCTGCTCGAGCGCATCGCCCAGGACGAGGGCTCGATCAGCACCGCGCTGCACGTCGTCGCCTCCGCGGCCGGGCGGACGGACGTCTTCACGTCCTTCAACCCGCATCCGGTCCGCACCGGACCCGACCTGCCGTACTACACGGACGCGCACCGCGAGGCGCTCTCGACGGCCTTCGACACGATGCTGGAGTTCGTCGTCGCGGCCCACGAGCTCGGCGTGACGCTACGCATCGGGACGGACTGCAAGCAGGGTGGGCGGGCGCTGCTCGGAGAGATCGCGCTGCTCGTCGAGGCCGGGATCCCGATGCGGGAGGCCCTGCAGATCGCCACCTGGAACGGAGCGAAGGCGCTCGGGCTCGAGGATCGCGTCGGAACGATCGAGCCCGGGCGACGGGCGGACGTCGTGCTCTTCGAGCGCAGTCCGCTCGACGACCCCGCGCACCTCTTCGGCGGGAAGACGGTCGTGAAGGGCGGGCGCGTGCACGTTCCCGCGAGCGAGCCGCGCTGATGCCCGGGCGGCCTCAGTCGCCTTCGGTCCCTTCCGTGGCTTCCGCGGCGACCGCCGCGAGCCTCTCCTGGAGCTCGCGCGCCGGGTACCAGCGCCCGCGCGTCATCACGCCGCGGGGCGCGCGGAGCAGGGCCAGG
>CAZDYS010000076.1:0-11473 GCA_964509445.1 uncultured Planctomycetaceae bacterium | reverse complement strand
CGGATCTGCTCCTGGTGGAGGGTGCGGTGTCCGGACCAGCCGTGGTCGCCGAGCCCCTGGCCGTGGTCCGCGACGACCACGACGATCGTGTCGTCCCAGCGGCCCGTCTCCTTCAGGTGCGCGAACACGCGGCCGATCTCGCCGTCCATGTAGCGCACCTCTTCCTCGTAGAGGTTCTTGTAGCCCTTCGCGGTGGAGCCCGGCGGCTTGCGTCCGTTGTCGTGCGGGTCCCAGTAGTGCACCCACAGGAAGAACGGGGACGGAGTGCTCTTCAGGAACGCGATCACGCGGTCGGACGTCTCGTCCGAGCGGCGCTGGAAGTTCTTCACGTCCCACTCCGCGTGCTGTGCGCCGTCCTCCACCTCGAAGGTCGCGCTGAGCTCGTCGAAGGATTCCGGGTCGAAGCCGGTGTCGAGCCCGAAGTACGAGGAGACCGGGAAGGCGCTGTGGATCGCGTGTGTGCGGAAGCCCTCCTCGCGCAGGATCTGCGCGAAGGTCGGCACGGTGCGGGGCAGTCGGTAGCCGCCCGGGGCGGTCAGCACGCGGAGCCCGTGCTCGTGGTTGCGCTGGCCGGTCAGGATCGTCGCGTGCGCCACCGGGGTGACCGAGGCCGAGGCGATCGCGAGGTCGAAACGAGTTCCGGCCGCGGCGAGCGCGTCGAGCTCCGGCGTGGGGTCTCCGGGGCGCCCGTAGCAGCCCAGGTAGTCCGCCCGCGTCGTGTCGAGCGTCATCAGGAGGACGCTGGGCCGCGGCGGCGGACTCCCCCCGCAGGCGGAGAGGGCGGCGATCGTGAACAGGAGCAACGCGCGCTGGATCATGAGCGCCCGAAGTATAGCCGCGCTTCGACCGGCGGCCGGGGATCGCGCGCCGCGAACCGGGGGAACGATCGGGTAGGGTTGAGCAGCGCGTCGTCGGTCGCCCGCCGACCGCGGAGAGGATCCGGAAGGCCCTGTCCTGTTCCTCGACGCGCGCCTACAGTCACGCGCTGACACGATGAGCGACTCGAACGCCTCTCCGGCCGCCTCCGCGGACAGTGCGCGCGGCACTTTCTTCCCGTCGCTCCTCGCCGGTGGGATCGGCTCCGCCCTCGCCGTGGTCCTGTTCTCTTCGACGGGGCACGACGACTGCCACATCACGTTCTGGTCCGCCTGGTCCCTCGCGGAGCTGGGCGAGATCCTCAACCACTCCGGACAGCGCGTCGAGCAGAGCTCGAGCCTGCTGCAGACGGTGCTGCTCGCGCTGGGCACGAAGGTGACCGGCATCGCGATCCCGTGGCTCGCCTACGCGTTCGGGATCCTGGCGGCGGTCCTGACCGTGGTCCGTCTTCCGGTGCTGGCGCGCGTCCTCGGCTGGCGACCGACCTTCGCGCGGACGCTCCTGCTCGCCACGACCCCCGGCTTCGCCTACTGGCAGCTGGGCATGCTCGAGTCGAGCCTGTTCACGTTCCTCGCCGTCGAGCTCCTGATCCGTCTGGCCCGCAGTACGGATCCGGGTCGCGCGACGAGCAGGGGAGGCTGGGTCGGCCTGTTCGGGTGGACCCTCGCGTTCGCCTCCGTCCGCCCCGAGGCGAGCATGGTCGCGCTGGCGGTCTCGGCCGCGATGGTCGTGGCGGCGCTCCTGCCGGCCGCGCGCCGGGAGTCGAGCACGCTCTGGCGGCGACCGACCGTCGCGTTCGCGTTCGCCGCCTTGTCGCTGGGCCTCCTGATGGCGTTCCGGAAGGCGTACTTCGGTTCGCTCTTCCCGCACCCGGTCGCCTCGAAGGTCGGCTCCTCCGACACGAACGCGCTGCACGAGCTGGGCGTGGGTCTCGCCTACCTCGTCGAGCGCCTGACCGCGGTCGGGGGCGGCGTCCTGCTCGTCGCGCTCGTCACGGGGATCGCCTTCGGGTTCCGGGACCTCGTCCGAGGGCGCGTCGCGCGCCTGGTGCCCGTGCTGTTCGTCGGCGCCTACGCGGGGTTCCTGATCACGGCCGGCGGGGACTGGATGTACGGCTGGCGGTTCGTGGCCCACATGGAGCCGGTCGTCGTGTTCCTCTTGCTCCAGGTCCTGGCCTCGCTCGCCCTGGAGCCCGCGCTCGAGCGCGGACTCGTCGGTCTCGCGCTCGCCGCGAACGCGCTCGGACTCGTGACGATGGCGGCGACGGTGAGCACCGGCATGCCGATCTGGACCGCCTGGCAGATGGCGCCCGCGGTCGAGGCCTTCGCCAACGAGGACGCGACCTGGCCGGAGCGCGCGAACCAGATCCACCTGCGCGACGTCGTGATGGTGGACGAGATGAACGACGTGATCGAGCGCCTGCTCGAGCACCAGGACTCCGTCAGCATCCTCTCGAAGCAGGCCGGGCTCGTCCTCTACTACGCGGCCAAGGAGCACCAGGGCAAGCTCGAGTTCTACGACCGCCTGGGCCTGGTCTCGACGCACTACGACGAGATCAAGGAGGAGTACGGCATCCCGTCGGGGCAGTTCGGGCTGACCTGGACGATCTACGACGTGTTCTGGCTCGCGAAGATGCGCGACGACGCCACGCTGCATCCCGACGTCATCTTCGACATCCACGAGAACAGCGCGACGTTCCTCGAGACCCGCGACTACACCGTGGTGTACGAGCAGACCGGCACGGTCGACTGCGGCTACCTCGCGCGACAGGAGATCCTGCTCGAGTTCGCGCGTGCCGGCATCGAGACGGAGGGGGACGAGGTCGTGGAGCTCGACGCGGCAGAGCCGGACCCCTCGCTCACGCCGCAGGAGCGACAGGCGGAGAACAAGCGTCGTCGCCAGGAGAAGAAGCACGCGCGTTTCCGCGACCGCATGGCGAAGCGCCTGCCCGAGTCCCGCCCGTTCTGGCGCTCGTCGACGAACATGTACCAGTACATCGCCGTGCGGTCCGAGCTGGCCGAGCGCGCGGGGATGATCCCGGTCTCGAGTCTGCGTGAGGTCGTCGGCGACAACGCGCCGGTGACGCGCCACAACCTCGACTGGGACGACGCGCGCCGTCCGTACCTCCGCACGCTGGGGGAGGACCTCGGAGGAGAGGTCGGCCAGCGCATCGGGGATCCGACGCGTGTCGTGGGGTTCGACGCGACGATGGAGACGAAGCGCGGCGGGCGGCAGCGCGTCGTGGTGGACGCCGAGGACGCGATCCCCGGCACGCTCTACGTGAGTCGGGTCGTCGTCGGAGACCGTGAGCTCGAGCTGGACGACCAGTACCAGCTGCGTCGCAACGGGACCCGAACGCCGGAGGTCGTGTTGCTCGAGGCGGCGGACGTGCGACGCAAGGAAGCGGTCCGGATCCGCGGCTACACGATCGGCGAGAAGCCCTACAGCGTGCGGGCCGCCGTGCGCGGCGGCGGCAACGAGTAGCGGCGCCTACTTCTCGTCCGCGGTCGCCGCGGCTTCGCGCGGGTAGTTCTGCAGCAGCTCGCGGTAGACCGGCTCCATCTTGCTCTCCATCGACGAGAACTTGCTGAAGTCGAGGCCACCCTTGCCGACCAGGCTGTACTTGGCGTAACCGATCTGCTCGCCGCGGTGCTTCACGACGATCTCGGCTTCACTGAGGTAGGTCGTGACGTCCCAGGACCGGAGCGCGGTGTAGGTGAGCGTCGGATGTCCGATGCCGTCGGACGCCATGCGGATCACGTCGGTGGCGACTCCGTGCTCCTCGAAGGACTCGCGCAGGAACTCCAGGAAGTCCGGCACGATCACCTTCTCGTTCTCGACCACCAGGACGCGGTCCAGGCCCGGAGGCAAGGGGTCGACCTCGACCGAGGTGCAGCTGACGAAGCCGAGGAGCGCGAACAGGGACAACAGGCGCGGTTTGAGGCTCATGGGGTCTCTCCCTTCGAGTGGCGAGCGAACGGCCGACATCAGACCACGATCCGGCGCGCCCTCCCAGCGGCAGGCCTCGTTCCGCTCACGCGAGCCAATCCTGCACGACGTTCCCGAACACGTCGGTCAGGCGGAAGTCGCGCCCCTGGAACCGGTAGGTCAGCCGCTCGTGGTCCAGTCCGAGGAGGTGGAGGATCGTCGCCTGCAGGTCGTGCACGCCGACGGGGTCGCGAGCGACGCGATAGCCCAGCTCGTCCGTCTCCCCGTGCACGTACCCCGCCTTCACGCCGCCGCCGGCCAGCCAGACCGTGAACCCGTGCGGGTTGTGGTCGCGCCCCAGGTAGGTCGAACCGTTGCGGCGTTCGTTCATCGACGTGCGTCCGAACTCACCGCTCCAGACGACCAGCGTCTCCTCCAGCAGTCCGCGGCGCTCGAGGTCGATCAACAGGGCTGCGATGGGGCGGTCCGTCTCCTGGCACTTCTTCGGCAGCTGCACGATCAGGTCGTCGTGCGGGCCGGTGCCGTGGGCGTCCCAGCCCCAGTCGAACAGCTGCACGAAGCGCACGCCCTCCTCGACCAGCCTGCGCGCGAGCAGGCAGTTGTTCGCGAAGGACTCGCCGCCCGGCGTCGATCCGTACAGCGCGTGGGTCTCGGCGGACTCGCGGCCGATGTCCATCACCTCCGGCACCGACGTCTGCATGCGGAACGCGAGCTCGTACTGCTCGATGCGCGCGAGGGTCTCCGGGTCGGCGGTCTCCTCGTGCGACAGCCGGTTGAGCTCCGCCAGCGCGTCCAGGCTGCGGCGCCGGCCCGCGCGGTCCATGCCCTCGGGATCCTCGAGATAGAGCACGGGGGCGCCGCGCGTGCGGCACTGCACGCCCTGGTGGACCGACGGGAGGAAGCCCGAGCCCCACACGCTCTTGCCGGCGCTCGGCGTCTTGCCGCCGGACACGAGCACGACGAACCCGGGGAGGTCGGCGTTCTCGGAGCCGAGTCCGTAGGTCAGCCAGGATCCCATCGACGGACGTCCGAGCCGTGGCGAGCCGGAGTGCAGGAACAGCTGCGCCGGCGCGTGGTTGAACTCCTCCGTGTGCATCGAGCGGACGACCAGCACCTTGTCGGCGACGCGCCGGAAGTGCGGCAGGAGCTCGGAGACCTGCAGCCCGCTCTGGCCGGCGGGCGCGAAGCGATAGGGCGAGGCCAGGAGCGTCGGGTGCCCTTCCAGGAACGCGAAGCGCTCGTCCGCCAGCATCTCCTCGGGGCACGGCTCGCCGTCGTGGGCGTCCAGCGTCGGCTTGGGGTCGAACAGGTCGAGCTGCGGCGGCGAGCCCGCCATGTGCAGGTAGATCACGCGCTTCGCGCGCGGCGCACGGTGGGGAGGCCGATCCCCCGTTCCGCGCACGCGCCCGGCGGCGCTGGTTTCGCGACCCAGCAGCGAGGCGAGCGCCATCGCGCCGACTCCCTGGGTCAGGTTGCCGAGGAAGTGGCGTCGGGTCTGGCTCCGTGCGCGAGCGGGGTTCATCCCTTCACCAGCACCTCGTCGAGGTTCAGCAGCACGTTGCCGACGACGGTCCAGGCGGCGAGCTCGGCGGCTTCCGGAGCGTCGAGCTCCGCGGCTCCCGCGAGCCGCAGTGCGTCCTCCAGGCGCTCGGCGTAGGACGAACGCTCCTCTTCCAGTAGTCGCAGGACGGCCTCGAGCTCGCGCTCGCTGGCCGGACGACCGGCGGTCCAGAGGAAAGCGCGTGCGGCGCGTGCGCGATCCCGTGCTCCTTCGTCCTTCGAAGGGCCCGACGCGGTCTCGCTCGACAGGACCCGGTGCGCGAGCGCGCGCGCGGCCTCGACGAACACCGGGTCGTTCAGGGTCACGAGCGCCTGCAGCGGCGTGCTCGTGCGGATGCGTCGCGAGATGCACACCTCGCGCGAGGGGGCGTCGAAGGCGGTCATCGAGGGGTAGGGGCTCGTACGTCGCCAGAAGGTGTACAGGCCCCGGCGCCAGCGGTCCTCGCCCTCCGCCTCGACCCACGCGTCGCCGCTGTAGATCACCTGCCAGACCCCTTCGGGCTGCGGCGGGAAGACCGGTGGGCCGAAGCGCTTGCGGGACAGCAGTCCGGCGGCGAACAGGGCCTGGTCTCGTACCTGCTCCGCGCTGAGGCGGTGCCGCGGTCCACGCCAGAGCAGCCGGTTGCGCGGGTCCTTCGCGTGGGCCTCGGCGCGAACGCGTGAGGACTGTCGATAGGTCTCCGAGGTCACGACCCGGCGGCAGAGCTCTTTCCAGCTCCAGCCCGAGCGCACGAAGTCGCGCGCGAGCCAGTCGAGCAGAGCGGGATGCGAGGGGCGCGCGCCCTGGGTGCCGAAGTCCTCGGCCGTCTCGACCAGGCCGGTTCCGAACAGCTCGCTCCAGAGGCGGTTGACCTGCACGCGCGCGGTCAGGGGGTTGTCCTCGTCCACGAGCCAGCGCGCGAAGTCGAGTCGATCCGGGGCCTCGGCCTCGAGCGGCGGGAAGGCCTCCGGCACGCCGGGCGTGACCGGTTCCGTGGGAGCGAGGAAGCTGCCGCGCGCGAGCACGTGGGTCGTCCGCTGCCGCTCGGGGGGGAGCTCGCGCAGGATCGGCACGCGCGGCATCGCGGCCCGCAGAGCGGTCACGCGTTCCTCGGCTTCCCCGTGCCTGGCCAGCGCCTCTCGTCGCTCCGGATCCGCGTTCCGCGCGAGCCGCTCGAGGAGCCTCGTGCGCAGCGCCACGTCCGTGGGGCGCACGCTCGCGCGCGCGAGCTCGGAGGCCTCCTCCTCCGTGAGCTCACGGTCGTAGAGCACGACCCCGTCGACCAGGCCCGTCATGGACGGACCCCCGTGCCTGCGTCCGACCAGCGTGCTCTTCGGCGTCCGGATCGTCTCGGTGAGCGCGTCGTGGGTGACGCGGGTCCCCACGGGTCGACCGTCGACGTAGACGCGGAGGCCGGCCGCTCGCGAGGAGCCGTCGAAGGTGACCGCGACGTGCGACCAGTCGTCGGCGGGGATCCGCTCGAGCGTCTCGATGCGCAGGGCGTTCTGGGGCCAGGCGTGGATCAGGTGAACGACGATGCGCCCGTCCTGCAGGTAGCAGTCCCAGCCACGGTGGGCGTCGGCGTCGTCCATGCGCGCGAGCGGAACGTGCACACCGGCTCCTTCGGGCCGAACCCACAGCGCGTAGGTGAACGGGCGATCGCGCTCGAAGTCGCCGGGAGCGCGCGTGTCTCCCGCGTGGCCGGGATCCGTCGCGGCGTCGACGAGCTCCAGCGCGCGCTGCCCGTCCAGCGCGATGGCGCGGCCCGTGACGCCGCTGGGGAGGACGCTCGGAGCCGGTTCTCCGTCGACCCAGCGCGTGCTCGCACCGTCAGCCGCGAACCACCGCCCGTCGGCGGGAGCGCGCGCGCCCTCCGTCAGGTGTCGTGCCAGCCAGGCCGGGAACCGCTCCCTGGCCCGCCGTGTGCTTCGTTCGAGCTCGTCGCGTGCGTCGCGAAGGGTCGACTCGAGGCGCGCGAGCTCGGAGCGCTGCTCGGGAGTCGCGACCGGGTGGACGGGCGCCTCGTCGGGGCGGTCTGCGTCCTCGGTCTGGTTGAACACCGCGAGCACCTCGTAGTACTCGCACTGGCTGATCGGATCGTACTTGTGGCTGTGGCACTGCGCGCAGCCGAACGTCAGGCCCATCCAGACCTGCATGGTCGTGTTGACGCGATCGATCACCGCCGCCGTGCGGAACTCCTCGTCGTCCGTGCCGCCCTCGTCGTTCGTCATCGTGTTGCGATGGAACGCCGTCGCGACCAGCGCGTCCTCGTCCCGCTCGCTCTCGGGCAAGAGGTCGCCGGCCAGCTGCAGGATCGTGAACCGATCGAACGGCAGGTCCTCGTTCAGCGCCCGGATCACCCAGTCCCGGTAGGGCCAGATCGTGCGACGACGGTCGGACTCGTAGCCCTTCGTGTCGGCGTAGCGCGCGAGGTCGAGCCAGCTGGTCGCCCAGCGTTCTCCGAAGGAGGCGTCCGCGAGGAAGCGCTCCACGAGCCTGTCGTAGGCGTCCGGTGCGTCGTCGTTCACGAAGGCCTCGATCTCCGACGCGTGCGCGGGGAGTCCGCGCAGATCGAGGCTCAGTCGTCGTGCCAGCGTGTAGCGATCCGCTCGCGGGGAAGGCGTCAGGCCCTCCTCCTGGAGGCGCCGGAGCACGAACGCGTCGACGGGATGGACCGCGCCGAGAGGATCGCCTCCTGGCGCGGCGGAGGAAGCGCCGGGATCCGACGTCGGCGGAGGCGCGTCGTCGGGCGGCTGGAACGACCAGTGCGTGGCGAACTCGGCGCCGCTCTCGATCCACCGGCGCAAGAGGTCGATCTCGTCCTGCGTCAGCCGCGGTCCGAAGTGGGCCGGGGGCATGCGCACGCCCTCGTCGCCGTGCAGCACGCGCTGGAGCGCGCTGCTCTGGTCGGGCATCTTCGGAACGATCGCGCGGTTGCCGGACGGGAGCTCGGAGGTCGCACCCTCCTTCGTGTCGAGCCGCAGGCCGGCCATGCGCGCCTCCTCGTCGGGGCCGTGGCACGCGTAGCACTTGCCGGACAGGATCGGCTGGACGTTCGCGAAGGTCGCCTCCTTCTTCGGCTCCGGCGGAGGCGGCGTCCAGCCCAGGTCGACCGTCAGGTCCGGTCGCTTGCGTCGCAGCGCGGCGGCCGCCTCCTCGGTCACCTCCGTGCGCCACAGGTAGACGCGTCGGAGCGAGGCGATCGCGGCCAGGTGGTCGAGGCCCGCGTCCGTGACGCGCGTGCCGAACAGGTTGAGGACCTCGAGCTTGCCGAGCCCGCGCAGGTGCACGAGCCCCTCGTCGCCCACGGCGGTCTCCGGGAGCTGGAGCCGTCGCAGCTCCCCGAAGCCGGTCAGCTGCCGGAGGCCCGCGTCGGTCACCTCGCTGCGCGCGAGCTGGAGCCAGACGAGCACGGGCTCGAGTCCGCCCAGGCTCGCCAGGTCGGCGTCCGTGGCCTTCTCTCGCAGCAGCGAGAAGTTCACGTCGATCGCCTGCGACCCCTTCGCGACCGGCATCGCGAGCGCACCGCGCTCCGTCAGTCGCGCGAGCGCCGCGTCGACCCGGGCCTTCGCCTCGCCGGTGACCGCCGGGACGTCCAGGGTCTCCGGCTTCTCGGGTCCCGCCTCGGGGGGCGTCGCCTCCTCCCCGGCTTCCGGCCAGGAGGCGCCCTCGGAGATCCACCTGCGGAAGAGCTCGATCTCGTCCTTCGTCAGGAACGGCTCCTCCGGCGGCATGATGTCGAAGTCCTCCGGCGGGAGCGTGATCCGCTTCACGAGCTCGGACGCGTCGGGGTCGCCCGGAACGACGACCGCGTAGCCGTCCCGGTCGCGGAACACGTTCCCCTTGCGGTCGAAGCGCAGGCGCCCCTTCGCCTTCTTCTCGCCGTGGCAGGCCGCGCAGCGCGCGTCGAGGAGGGGGCGGATCTCCTTCTCGAAGTCGACGTCGCGGACCCGGGCGTCCGCCGGACGCAGGGAGGGAGGAGAGGGGGAACCGTCGTCGGGCTGCGCCAGCAGCGCGGCACCCAGGAGCAGCAGGCTCGGTCGAAGCACGAAGCACCTCGTGAGGAGGGAGCAGGCGGAAAGGGACGGGCCCGAGTCTAGTGCAAGCCTGCCCCCATCGCGGCTCCCGACCGAACCGGGCCCGATTCCGGAGCCCGGGTTCGCGGAGGGCGCAAAAGCAGCTTCTTATTCGCCCAGGATCCGAGCCGCCGCGACCTCGGGGTCCTCGGTGCTCGTCACGCTGCGGAAGACCTCGTCCAGCGAACCGTCCGTGCCGGAGCGGGAGCGGAGCTCGTCCAGCGTTCCCAGGGCGACCAGGCGCCCGCGGTCCAGGATGGCCATGCGGTCGCAGACCTTCTCGACCACGTCGAGCAGGTGGGAGGTGTAGAGCACCGTCCCGCCGCGGTCGGCCCAGGCCCGCAGGAGCGCCTTGATGACCGCCGTCGTGGGCGCGTCGAGGCCGGAGAGCGGCTCGTCCAGGACCAACAGGTCGGGCTGCGGCAGCAGCGCGCAGGCCAGCGCCGTCTTCTGGCGCATCCCGCGCGAGAACGTTCCCACCGGGTCCTCCAGGCGGTCCGTCAGGCCGAAGGCGGCCACCAGTCGCTGGCTCTCCTCCGCGATCCGGTCCGCCGGGAGCTCGTGCAGGCGCCCGACGAGCTCCAGGTGCTGGCGGATCGACAGGTTCGCGTACAGCGGGGCCCCGTCCGGGACGTAGGCGAACGCCCGCCGCGCGGGCAGGGGGTCGGCGCGCACGTCGTGGCCGGCGACGGTCACCCGGCCCGCCGTGGGCTCGAGCGTTCCCGTCAGGATGCGCAGCGCGGTCGTCTTGCCGGCTCCGTTCGGGCCCAGGAGCCCGAAGACCTCGCCGCGGACCAGCTCCAGGTCGAGTCCCTGGAGCGCCTGGAACTCTCCGAAGGCGTGGGAGACCCCCTCGAACCGCGCGAGCGACGTCTCGGAGGCCATGCCGAGCGGCGCGCGGAGCCTAGGACAGGACCTCGACCGGGATCCCGGTCTTCTCCGTCACCAGCTCCGCGATCTGCGTGATCCGGGTCTTGGTGATCGGCTTGGACTTCGCGCCCGCCTTCGCAGGGGTCGTGATCTCGATCGCGGCCGGCTTGATGTCCGCCAGGTGCTTGATCCAGGCCCTGATCTCGTTGTCCTTCGAGTTGTCGATGTCCCCGCGGACGAACGAGGCGTGGACCACGAGGCGCTCGAGCTCGAGCTTGCCCATGTTCGTCACCCGCTCGGTGAACTCGTTCGGGTCCTCGCCGGACAGGGCCGCGAAGGTCTTCTTGAAGCCCGCCTCGAGCCGCAGGATCGGCTTGTCGTAGTAGACGAGCGCGTGGCGCGCCTTGGCGCGGTCCAGGACCGGGGCGTTCGAGACCAGGCAGAGCTTCGCCTTCGGGAAGTGCTTGTTGCAGAGCTCGCGCAGGTTCTCGGAGATCTCGTGGAACTCCGGGTGCCGCGTCGGATCGTGCTCCTCGCCCTCGACGATCACCGACTGGAGCTTCTCGCCCTCCTTGGAGAGGGAGATCAGGTGTCGGGCGGCGGTCGTCACGACCACGGCCTGGGTGGGGAAGCGTCCGACCCGCTGGGTTTCCAGGGTCGGGCGGATCACGAGACACTTGCCGTACTGCGGGTGTTCCAGGGGGCCCTGGACCACGTCCTGCTGGAGCTGAGAGATCATGCGTCGGAAGAGGGGAGCTGCCTTTGCCTCCGAGGCTGGGGATGGGGAGGCGGACCCGACGCGGGGGTCGGGGAGCTCGGAGGCGTCGCGTGAGGCTGCCATCCAGGCAGCCCGCCTTGCGAGCCACCATAATAACGAAGGGAGCCGGCGGACTCGACCCCTGGGGCCCGGGAAGCCGGGGAATCGGTCGTTCTACGGTCTGCTTCAGGGCGGGAGATCGGGACCGGAGACCCTCTCCGCGGGGGCGGCGAGGGGGCCGGCCCCGGGGCGCCCCAGGGCCCTCCCGGCGAGCGCGACCGCCAGAGCGCCGCGGACCGGATGGTCGGCGAGGGACCGCAGCCAGCGCCAGGGGAGCGGCTCGCCGGCCGTGGGAGGGTCCGCCGCGGTCGCCGTAGAGACCCAGAACAGGACGATGGCTCCGAG
>CAZDYS010000075.1:0-11553 GCA_964509445.1 uncultured Planctomycetaceae bacterium | reverse complement strand
CGCCTGCAGGCAGTCGGCGATGACGGGCAAGGCGCCGTTGCCGAGCAGGTCCACCTTCACCAGACCGATCGCCTCGACGCCGGCCTTGGCGAGCTGCGTCACGACGCAGCCCTTGGTCGCGCGCTGGCACGAGACCACGTCGGTGATCGGACCGGGGGAG
The DNA here is from genome assembly GCA_964509445.1 of uncultured Planctomycetaceae bacterium. Lineage (GTDB taxonomy): Bacteria > Planctomycetota > UBA1135 > UBA1135 > CAZDYS01. Next base: position 11,393 of record CAZDYS010000075.1, on the reverse strand, counting down.
ACCACGACGCCGCCGGGGTGGAGCCCGAGGTGTCGCGGCGCGTCGAGGAGCGCGGCGGCCACGTGCAGCACGCGTGCGTAGCGCGGATCGCCGAACGGAAAGTCGCGGCACTCGGGCGTCGCGGCGAGCGAGAGCGCGACCGGATTGTCGGCCCAGCGCGCGGGCAGCTCGACGAGCGTGCGTCTTCCATCCCGACCCCCCTCCCTCCTCGGGGCGCTGCCGGATGGACGGTCGGGGGGCGGAGCGGTTTCCGTCCGGGGCGGATCTTCTCGCTCGTCGTCGTCGGCGGTGCGGCTCCCGTCCCCGTCGAAGGGCTGCTCCGCCTCGCCCGCGGGCATCCACGGCAGCCGGCGCGACCAGCGGTTGACCTCCACCGGCGGGATCCCCTCGGCCAGGGCGGCCTCGCGGAAGGCGGCGCGCAGGCCGAAGCGGTTCAGGGTCGAGATCATCGCCGTCCGGTGCGCGCCGAAGGCCTCGGTCACGTGCTCGAGCACCTCGTCGCGACGCCGCCAGCAGAAGTCGAGGTCGATGTCCGGCCGGTCGCGCCGCGAAGGATTCAGGAAGCGCTCGAACGGCAGCTCGTAGCGCAGCGGATCGGCGTCCGTCAGGGCCAGGCAGTAGGCGACCAGACTGTCGGCGGCCGAGCCGCGACCGACGTGCGGGATGCCGCGCGCCCGCGCGAAGCCCGCGATCTGGTGGACCAGGAGGAAGTAGGGCGCGTAGCCGAGCTCGTCGATCGCTGCCAGCTCGTAGTCGAGTCGGCGCACGACCTCCGGACGCAGCGGCTGGTAGCGCCGGCGAGCTCCCTCGAAGGCCAGCACCGACAGGCGCGAGTAGGGCGTGTCTCCCGGGCCGAGCTCGACCTCCGGGAAGAGCACGCCGCCCAGCGGCGGCAGGTACCGGCAGGCGTCCGCGACCTCGAGCGTGCGTCGCAGCGCTCCCGGGTGTCCGTCGCGTCCGGCGCCCAGCGGTCCGGGCACGTCCGGGAGATCGGCGAACCGCCGCGCGAGCGTCTCCCCGTCGAACAGGTGGGCCGGCTGCTGCGCGATCCACGCGTGCGGAAGGTCGCAGCGCAGCGCGTTGTGCTTGATCGCCGTGCGCGCGCGTTGGTGCTCGGCGCCGTCCGGACGCGCCCAGTACACGTCCGGCACCGCGAGGGTCGCGAGCCCGAGAGCGCGTGCGGTCCGGACGGACTCCTCGGCGGGGACCGCGCGCGCCGGCGGCGGCACCTTCGGGTCCTCGAGCGCGTCGCCCGCGTCGTCGGTCCCGGGAGCCGCCGCTCCGCCTGTGCGAGCGTCGAAGGCCGTCGGCGGGATCGCGACGAAGAGCTCCTCCGGCGTCAGGCGACCGGCCAGCGCGAAGGCGAGCCGCGGATGGTCGACCAGGACGCACAGTCCCTCGTGAAAGCGGGCCACGGCTTCGGTCAGGGAGAACGCCTCGGTTCCCGCCAGCTCGGCTCCGGGGTCGCCCGGGTCGTCGCCGAGTCGCCGCGCCGACACGAGCTTGCAGAGGTTGCGGTACCCGACGGCGTCGCGAACGAGCGCGATCACGCGGCCGGGTCGACCGCTCGGATCGCTGATCTCCGCCCCCAGGATCGCCCGCGGCGTCGAGGCGTCGGTCGCCCGTGCGCGCGCCGCGTCGCGCAGGAACTCGGTCGAGCCGCAGAGCGTGTCGACGTCGGTGAGCGCGAGCGCCGGCAGGCGGAGCTCGTGAGCCCGCTGGAGGTAGGTGGCGGGCGGATCGACGCCGGTCAGCAGCGAGTGCCAGCCGTGCACACGGAGGGGGACGTACATCGCGAGGCCCCCACCTTTAGGCACCCTAACAAAAGGCGAAAATCCTGTCGAGCCTCGGTCCCGCGCTTCTCGCGCCGCTCTGGGCCCCGTCTCACTGGTTCAGGGAGGGGGTGCGCAGCCGGAAGCCGTCCTCGCCCAGGGGGTGGGTCGTGCGCAGCGGCGTGCTGCCGCCGCGCAGCACGCGGCCGAATCCCTGCGCGTCCCGCAGCCGGTCGAGAGCGGTGTCGAGGCGGCGCCAGCGGTCCCCGCGGCTCTCGCGGGCTCCCGCGCCGAGGCCCGCGTCGTCCTCCCCGAAGAAGCGTCCCTGCCAGCCGGCGCTCGCGCGGAGTCCGTGCAGCGTGAGCCCGATGCGCTTCACCAGGGCGCGGCGGCGCGGGAGCTCGGCCAGGAGGCGACGGGCCTGCCGCCAGATCTCGTCCGTCGAGTCCGTCGGACGCGGGAACGCGCGACGCTTCGCGGCGGAGGAGCCGCTGCCGGAGCGCGCCTCGGCGGGCTCGATCCGAGCGCGCGTCTCCACGTAGCGGATGCGCACCTCGAGCGAGCCCGCCGCGCAGCCGCAGGCGCGCAGCCGGTGGGCGGCTCGCTCCACCAGGTAGCACAGCATCGCGCGGATCAGCGCACGGCGGCCCTCCTCGGGCTCGAAGGTGGTCTCGCGATGGATCGAGCGCGGCGGACGTGCGACCAGGCGACCGTCGTCGCTCTCGTGGTGCGTCGCCTCGACCTCCGCGTCGTCGCGTCCGCGGCAGCGGTCGTGGAGCACGAGGCCGTTGCGGCCGAAGCTCGCGAACAGGATCTCGCGCGGGACCAGGCGGAGCTCTCCGACCGTGCGGATCGAGAAGCGCTCGAGACGCGCTCCGATCGCGTGTCCGACGCCCGGGAGCTGCTCGACCGGGAGCGGACCGAGGAACGCGCGCTCGTGCCCCGGGAGGATCTCGGCGATGCCTCCCGGTTTGGCGAGCTTGCCGGCGAGCCGCGCCATCAGCTTGCTCGTGCCGATGCCGATCGAGAGCGGCAGCCGCGTGTGCTCCCGCACCTCGCGACGGATGCGTTCGGCGGTCTCGCAGGCCGAGCCGAACAGTCGGGCGGTGCCGGTGAGGTCGACGAAGAAGTCGTCGATCGAGGCCACCTCGACGCGCGGCGTGAAGCGCAGCAGGACGCGGGTGGTCTCCTCGCGCAGGCGGTTCGCGGCCTGGGAGTCGCCGTCGCGGAAGATCGCCTGGGGACAGCGGCGGCGTGCCTCCGCGAGCGAGACGCCGGGGCGCACGCCGAAGGGCCGCGCCTCGTAGGAGCAGGACATGACCAGGTTGCGGCTGTCCGGAGAGCCGCCGACGACGACCGGCTTGCCGGCCAGCTCCGGGTGCAGGGCCACCTCGACCGAGGCGAGGAACGCGTCGACGTCGAGGTGCAGGATGCGGCGCGTGCGCGGGGGCAGCGCGGCGTCACGGTGGGGGAGGTTGGGCATGGCGGAGGCCCAAACAAATACCAAAAATCCCGACACCCGCGAGCCCCTCGTCCGTCCTCCCCGTGGCGGGTGGGGGGTCGGGATGGACGCGCGGACGCCGCCGCGGCCCTAGAATCCCGACCCGCCATGGAACTCGTCCTCGTCCACCCCGAGATCCCGCACAACACCGGCTGCGCCGCGCGCCTGGCGGCCGGGCTCGGGCTGCGTCTGCACCTGGTGGAGCCGCTCGGCTTCTCCCTCGAGGACCGCTACCTCAAGCGCGCCGGGCTCGACTACTGGCCGCAGGTCGATCTGGTCGTGCACGCGGACTGGACGCGTGCGCGCGAGGCGCTGGCGGCGACCGCGGCGCGTCCCCTGGAGGACCGCCTGCGCCTGTTCACCGCGCGCGGCGGCCGCTCCCTGTTCGCGACGTCCTTCGCAGCGGACGACGTGCTGTGCTTCGGCTGCGAGTCGAAGGGGCTGCCGACGGAGCTGCTCGACGCGCATCCGGAGGCGCGCGTCTACGTCCCGATTCGCCCCGGCGTGCGCAGCCTGAACCTCGCGAACGTCGTCTGCCTCGGCGCCTACACCGCGCTCGACCGCGCCGGCGTCGCGCTGCCCGAGAACGACGGCCGCTACGAACCGGATCCGCGCGCCGGCGAGGACCTGTTCGCCTCCGACGTCGCCAAGCGATGACCGACGCTCCCGCCAGGAAACCTCGGCGCGGAGACGTGCTGGAGGTCGAGCTCCACGGGCTCGACGTCAAGGGGCGCACGATCGGACGCGCCGCCGGGCACACCGTGCGCGTTCGCGGCGCGGCTCCCGGGGCGCGCGTGCGCGTGACGGTCCGCAAGCGCAGACGCTCCGATGTGGAGGCGTCCGTCGACGAGGTGCTCGATCCCGGACCGCTGTGGGTCGAAGCCCGCTGTGCGCACTTCGGCACCTGCGGCGGGTGCAGCTTCCAGTCCATCGACTACCCGGCTCAGCTCGTCGAGCTCGGCCGCGTGCTCCGGGAGACGCTGTCCGGGCTCGGGGAGCTTCCCGTCGAGCCCGTGCTCGGCGCCCGCGATCCGTGGCACTACCGGAACAAGATGGACTTCAGCTTCGGGGCGCAGCGCTGGGTCGAGGAGCACGAGCCCGAGGGCGCTTCGAAGGACTTCGCGCTCGGGCTGCACGTGCCCGGCCGCTTCGACAAGGTGCTCGACGTCGCGGCCTGCGACATCGCGTTCGCGGAGGCCACGCCCATCCTGAACACCGTGCGCGAGCTCGCGTTGGAGCGAGGCCTCGACGCGTGGAACGTGCGCGAGCACCACGGCCTCCTGCGCCACCTGCTCCTGCGCAAGGGCTTCGCGACCGGCGAGATCCTCCTGGACCTCGTCACGACCGAGCGCGCGGCGGAGCGCATCGACCCGTTCGTCGAGAGCGTGCTCGCCCGGCACCCGGAGATCACGACCGCCGTCCAGCGCGTCGAGAGCGGCGTGGCGCTCGTCGCACGGGGCGAGGAGCACGTGCTGCACGGTCCCGGCTTCCTGCACGAGGTCGTGGGGGGCCTCCGCTTCCGCATCTCCGCAGCCTCGTTCTTCCAGACCAACACCGCGCAGACGGAGGCCCTGGTCGAGCTGGTGCTCCGCCGCGCCGCCGTCCGTCCCGGGGTGCGCCTGTTCGACCTCTACTGCGGCTCCGGGCTGTTCTCGCTCGCGCTCGCGCGTCGCGGCGCGCGGGTCACCGGCTACGAGCTCGTGGAGGAGGCCGTGGCGGACGCGCGCGCGAACGCGGAGCGCAACGGGATCGAGGACGTGCGCTTCGTCGCCGGGGACCTGCTCGAGACCCTCGCGCTCGACCGGCTCGAGGACGGACCGCCCGAGGTGTGCGTGATCGACCCGCCGCGGGCCGGGCTGCACGCGAAGGTGCTGGAGGTGGTCTGCGCGCTCGCGCCCGAGCGCATCGTGCTCGTGTCCTGCAATCCCAAGAGCGGCGCGCGCGACCTCGAGGTCCTAGTGCGCGAGGGCTACCGCATCACGCACGTCGAGCCGATCGATCTGTTCCCGCACACGCCGCACCTCGAGTGCGTGTTCACGCTGGAGCGATCGTCCTCGTGACCGAAGAGCCGCGCCGCCCCGTCCCGCCCGCCCACGAGCACGGTCTCTGTCCGCGCTGCCGGCACGTCAAGGTCCTCGAGAACGACCGCGGCTCCGTGTTCCTGCGCTGCGGCGCGAGCGGGCCCGAGACCGGCCTCCCGAAGTACCCGCCGCAGCCCGTCGTGGCCTGTCCGAGCTTCACCGAGTAGCCTCGACGCGCGATGGAGAAGCAGTTGCGCGTCCAGGGCGGCACTCTTCTGGCTGCATGGCCGGACATGCTCGACCCGAACTTCATGCACAGCGTCGTCCTGGTCTGCCAGCACGACGACGACGGCGCCTACGGGCTGGTCACGAACCAGCGCACCGAGTTCACGATCGACGAGCTCCTGCCGGACCAGGAGAGCCTCGAGGGTTGCGGCTTCCCGGTCCACCTGGGCGGTCCCGTCGACCACAGCACGCTGCAGTTCGTCCACTCCGTGCCCGAGCGCGTGCCGGACGGCATGCCGATCGGTGACGACCTGTGGCTGGGCGGCGACTTCGACGCGCTCGTCGAGTACCTCGCCACGGAGCGCGTCCGCGCGGAGCGCTCCGTGCGCCTGTTCCTCGGCTACTCCGGGTGGGGGGCAGGACAGCTCGACGCGGAGCTCGCGACGGGCTCCTGGCTCTGGGCGCCGCCGGCCCTCGAGGCGGTCTTCGGCCCCGTCGGAGAGAGCACCTGGCGCCGGGTGGTGCGGCGCAGCGGCGAGGCCGGCGAGGATCTCGAGAACCATCCGCCGGACGTCTCGTGGAACTGAGACGCTCGCGGAATGAGCCGGCCCGCGCGTCGTAGGCGCGAGCCTCCTCCATGAACGAAAAGCGCAAGAGCTCGGTGTGGTTCGGCTGCCTGGTCAAAGGGCCGCTCGGTTGCTTCGCGTTCCTGTTCGGCTCGTTCGTGGTGCTGGTGCTCTTCCTGCCGTTCACGATCGGCGAGCTCCTGACCAGCGACATCTCCGAGTCGTTCTCCCGCCGGCGCGCCGGCACCCTCGAGTTCGGGGACGCCTGGTTCGGCTCGTTCTACGGCGACCAGGAGGTCGCGGGGATCGTGCTGCGGGACCCCGACGGCGTGGAGATCCTGCACGGTTCGATGCGCGCGCCGTCCTTCGCCACGCTCTTCGCGGAGCCGCCCAGCTGGGGGCCGATCGAGCTCCACGTCGGAAGCGTCTCCCTGGAGCGCGACGCCGACGGGACCACGAACCTCGAGCGCGCGCTCGCGCTGGCGGACGCGACCGGCGAGGCGCCGGTGCGCGACCTCGCCACCGGGTTCGAGTTCGAGCGGCTCGAGATGCTCGTCACGCTGGAGCGGGTCAGCTGGTCGGACGCGCGCGGGCGGGAGTGCATCGCCCAGGACCTCACGGGAACCCTCGACTGGGTCGACCGCGGCGACACGGTCGACGTGGAGGGCACGCTCGAGGGGGACCTGGTCGGCATCGAGGGCGGCACCGTCCTCCTCTCCTTCGCGATCGAGGGCCTCGGCGGCCTCGCGGACGAGCCGCTGGTGTGGAGCGCCACGCTCCGGGCGACGGCTTCTCCGAGCGCGCTCGTGTTCGCGGTCGCTCCCTGGCTCGACGACGCGGGCGTCACGCTCGATTCGATCGTGCGGGACGTGGAGCTCCAGATCGCGAGCGGAGAGACGCCGACGCGTCTGGTCGTGGCGGGCGAGGACCTCTCGCCGGCGCCGGGAGACGACGGCTCGACCGGGGGCTAGAGCGAGACCGCGCGGCCCAGCTTCTCGGAGACCGCCCGGCTGACGTTCTCGAACAGCTCGTGCGCGTCCCGGTCGTCGTGCCAGGTGCCACTCTCCTCGCGCCAGTCGTAGTGCCAGGCGCGCGCGCCGGCGGCGAACCACATCTGGTGGGAGACGGCCTGGCGGTTGAGCACGTAGCGCGTCCCGTCGGCGAACTCGAGCTGGATCACGCCGTCCGACGTGCGGTAGTCCAGCTCGTCCGGGTCGAAGTCCTCGAGCCAGTCTGCGACCCGCTCCAGGCAGGCATCGGCCAGCTTCGTGAAGGTCTCGGGGTCCATGGGCGTCAGCCTAGCAGCGGCGAGGGAGGACCGGGAACCGGAAGGCCGCGCCTCAGGCCAGGCCGAGCTCGTCGACGCCGTCCTCGTCGAAGCCCAGCGCGTGACCGAGCTCGTGGAACAGCGTCGTGTGGATCTCGCGCGCGAGCTCCTCCTCGTCCAGCGCGATGCGTTCCAGGTTGCGCTGGAACAGGAAGATCGTCGGGGGGAGCTCGCCTCCCAGGCTCGCGGCGCGCTCGGCCAGGGGGGGGCCCACGAACAGGCCGAGGACGTCCGGCGGATGCTCGCCCCCGACGACCGCGCGGGTCGGCATCGGGTCGATCACCACGGCGATCTCCTCGAACACGTCGGCGAACTCCGGCGGGAGCTCCTCGGCGGCGCGCTCCACGACGGCCTGGAAGGCCTCCGGGGACAGGCGCAGCGGAGCCGGCGAGTGCTCGGGGTCCTGGCGGTGCGCCTCGACGAGGAGTCGGTGCGCCTCGTCGTGGTCGCCCTGGGCGTCGCACAGGAACGCGCGGTCGAGCAAGAGCTGCGCGCCCCACTCCTCCGGGTCGAGATAGGCGAGCCAGTGGGTCGCCTCCTCGAAGTGCCAGCGCGCGATGGCGAGCCGCGCCTTGGCGCGCAGGACCTCCGGATCCCCGTCTCCGAGCAGGTGCTCGGCGCGTGCGAGGTCCTCGGCGGCGCGGTCGAGGCGGTCCACCTCGACCCACACGCCGAAGGACAGGAGCCAGCGCAGGCCGTCGTCCGGCGGAGCAGCGGCGAGGAGCTCCAGCGCTCGGTCGAAGGCTCCCTCGTCGAGGGCGTCCTCGGCGGCGTCGAGCCACGGGCGTTCCGGTTCGGAGTTCATGCCTTCTTGCGCTTCGGCAGCCGCTTGGCTTCTTCCTCGATGCGCTTCTTCGTCGCGGCGAAGGAGCAGATGGGGCAGGTGGAGAGGTCGTGTCCGCGGGCGGGGCAGTGCTCGCGTCCGAACACGATGATCTGCAGGTGCAGCAGGTTCCAGGTCTCCTGCGCGAACGTGCGCTTCAGGTCGCGCTCCGTGCGCTCGACGTTCGAGCCGTCCGAGAGGCCCCAGCGCGCGGCGAGCCGGTGGATGTGGGTGTCCACCGGGAAGGCCGGCACGCCGAAGGCCTGGGCCATCACGACGCTGGCGGTCTTGTGTCCGACGCCGGGCAGCGCCTCGAGCTCCTCGAAGCTGCCCGGGACCTCGCCCGCGTGCCGCTCCAGGAGCAGCTGCGAGAGCCCCTGCAGCGCCTTGGCCTTCTGCGGCGCCAGGCCCACCTCGCGGATGAGCGCGCGGATCTCCTCGACCGGGAGTGCCGCCATCGCGCGAGGTCCCGGCGCGCGACGGAACAGCTCGGGCGTGACCTGATTGACCTTCTTGTCCGTGGTCTGCGCCGAGAGCACGACCGCGACCAGGAGCGTGAACGAGTCGACGTGGTCGAGCGGGATCGGGACCGTCGGGTAGAGCTCGTCGAGCGTGGCCTGGATGCGGGCCGCTTTCTCCGCGCGCGTCATGCGGGGCGCCATCGGGAGGAGCCTACTCGCGGCGGCCGCGGTTCCGAGGGCGAAACCGAAACCCGCCCGGCTCCTGCGCGTCTTCCCCGTGGCGGGTGGGGGGTCGGGATGGAAGAAGCGCCCGTCTACTCGACGTAGCCGAGCGCGCGCAGCTTCGCCTCCTGCTCCGGCGTCATCTCCTGGTCCTCCTGCGGCACGTCCGGCTCGCGGGCGGCGTAGGCGCTCAGGACCGCGCGCAGCTCCTCCAGGCGCTCCGGCTCCTCGGTCGGTCGGTCCTGGTCGTCGAACAGCCGCGCGCGCTGGCCGACCAGCGTCGCCTTGGCGCTCGCCGAGCGAACGCCGAACAGGGGTCGCTTGCGGCGGCCCGAGGGCAGGAAGGTCTCGAAGAACACGAAGCGGTCCTCGCTCGGCGCGCCGGCCAGCCGTCCGACCAGGCTCGTCCCCTGGGCGGTCGCGAGGGTCCCGAGTCCGCACAGCTCGCGCAGCGTCGGCGCCACGTCCACGTGGCTCACCGGTCCCGCCAAGACGCGCCCCGCTCCGATCCAGGGAGCGCGCACGACCAGCGGTACGCGCACGCAGGCGTCGCTCAGCGTCTCGCCGTGGTCGAACCAGACGCCCTCCTCGCCGAAGCTCTCCCCGTGGTCCGCGGTCACGACGATCGCGGTCTCGTCCCGGCGCGGCCCCAGCGCCTCGAACAGGGCGGCCAGTGCGTCGTCCGTGTAGCTGATCTCCGCCTTGTACTGCGCGAGCGGATAGGCGAGGTCCGTCACGCCCTCGAGGTCCTGGTAGAAGACGAGCGGGACGTCGGCCAGCGACGCGTGGCGCGGGTCGCGCTCGTCGCCCTCGTAGTACATGCGGTCGAACGGCGCGGGCGGATCGTAGGGACCGTGCGGGTCGAAGACGTGCACCCACAGGAAGAACGGTTCGTCGACGGCGCGCAGCCAGGAGCAGGCCGCATCCACGACCGAACGCGCGCGACGCTGCTCCTGAAAGCGGCTGTCCTCCTTCGCGATGCTGTCGTCGTAGAGCTCGAAGCCCTGGTCGAGCCCGTAGACCGCGTCGAGGACCGCCGTCCCGACGAAGGCGGCCGTCCGGTGCCCGTCCGCGCGAAAGGCTTCGGCCAGCGTGGTGAGCTCCGGCGGAGCTCGATGGAGTCCGTTGCGACGCACGCCGTGCCGGTGGGGATAGGTGCCGGTCAGGAGCGACGTGTGCGAGGGCAGGGTCGTCGGCGCCGTCGTGAAGGCGTCCGTGAAGCGGAAGCCGCCGGCCGCCAGCTCGTCCAGGGCCGGCGTCTCGAGCTCACCGCCGTAGCACGCGAGGTGGTCCTGGCGCAGCGTGTCGATCGTCACCAGCAGCGCGCTGCGAACGGGCGGGGGGGACGCGCCGCCGCAGGCCGTCGCGCCCAGGAGGAGCGCTGCGAGCGCGACCCGTCGCGGCGCGGCGGGAGAGGAGCTCCCGGGAGCGTTCACGGGACGGTGGCGGGACAACGTGCGGTTCCGGTAGAAGCCGTGCATCGAGGGACGGGGAAGCGTCGCAGGATACGGTATCGGCAGTAGAGTGTCGGGCCCGCAAGGAGGTCCCATGCGCACCACGATCGCTCTCGCTCTTCTCGCCACGCTGTCCGGTCCGGCTCCGTTCGCCGCGGCGCAGGAGGTCCTGACCTCCGGCCGTCCGGTTCCGCCCGAGCAGGCCTGCTACGACGTGCTCTCCTACCGGCTGGAGCTGCGGGTCGATCCCGAGACGCGCTCGATCTCCGGGACGGGGGAGATGCGCGGCCGGCTGCTGGAGGACGCCGAGGTCGTGTCGCTCGATCTCTCCGACGCCTTCGAGGTCACGGGCCTGCACCTGGTCGACGGGGCCGGGCGTCACGAGGTCTCCGGTGTGCACGAGGACGGCGAGGTCCGGCTCCGCGTGGGCGACGCGTTCCGCGCGCGGGGCGTCGCCGCCGGCGAGGAGTTCACCGTGGCGGTCCAGTACCACGGGCAGCCCCGCGTCGCTCCCAACCCGCCCTGGGACGGCGGCTTCCAGTGGTCGAAGACGGCCAGCGGCGCGCCCTGGATCGCGACCTCGAACCAGATGCAGGGCGCGGACCTGTGGTGGCCCTGCAAGGACCAGCCGGACGACGAGCCCGACGCGATGGACATCGTCGTGAGCGTCCCCGAGGGCGTGATGTGCGTCAGCAACGGGCAGCTGGTCGAGGGCGGCGAGGTCGCCGACGGCTGGTCGCGCTGGCACTGGCGCGTGACGACGCCGATCAACGCCTACGGCGTCGCTCTCAACATCGCGCCCTACGAGACGATCACTCGCGAGTACGAGAGCGTCGCCGGCGACACCTTCCCGATCACCTACTGGGTGCTCCCGGAGAACCTCGAGAAGGGCAAGGTGCTGTTCGAGGACATCCTGCGCCAGACGCGCTGGTTCGAGGAGACCTTCGGGCCGTACCCGTTCCGCGGGGACAAGTACGGCGTCGCCGAGACGCCGCACCTCGGCATGGAGCACCAGACGATC
>CAZDYS010000074.1:0-11675 GCA_964509445.1 uncultured Planctomycetaceae bacterium | reverse complement strand
GGTACCATGCGAAGACGTGCGGGACAGGGGGGGCGTCCCTGGTCTTCGGGGGCCGGTCTGCTCGCTCTTGAGCGCAACCGGCGAATGCCGCGCGGGCGCGGTCGGAACCGCCTCCGGGGGACCCCGGGGCGCTCGGAGAGGGAGCCGCGGGTGTCAGAAGCGCGCGGGCAGCGGCGCGAAGTCCGGCAGCGGGAGGCCCTGCCCCTGGTCGTCCGGGCGTCCTCCCAGGAGCTCCAGCAGGCTGCTGCGGATCAGGATGCGCGGCCGGCCGAAGTCCCCGCGGATCGCGACCCGGATCAGGCTGCGGTTGAGCCAGTAGATCAACCGGTTCAGGAAGCCCAGGCGGTCCAGCAGGCTGTAGCGCACGTCGAGGTCGTAGCGCAGGCTCCCGTCGAGGTCGAGCGTGCCGTCGCCGAACAGCTTCATCAGCGCGCTCTTCACGAGCACGTGGTGCGTGTCGATCACGCCGTCCCGGATCTCGAAGCGCGTGTCGAAGTGGTCGAACACCGCGGTCTTCTCGAACCCGAGCTGCGCGAACAGCGCTCGTACTGCGGGGATGGACCACAACCTTCCCTCGGTCAGTCGCATGCTGCCGCGACCGTGGAGACCCAGGAGGTCGTCCGGCGTGCCGGCGAGCTGGAGCTGGGCGCGCAGCAGGCCCTCGTCCGCGATGCTCGACTGGAACACGCCGCGCAGGAGCCGGTCCACCTGCACGTCCTCCATCGCGAGCGCGATGTCGAAGCGGTGCGGTGCCTTGAGGTCGACGCCCACGGCCTTGCGCGACCCCCGGCCGGTCGAACCGAGGGAGCGCAGGCGCCCGCCCACGAAGGCCCCGTCGAGGTCGTCGATCGACAGCCGCTGGTCCACCAGCGCGACGATCATGCTCGCGTCGCGCAGGTCGCGTTCCGCGAGGGTCGCGTTCAGTCCCTCGATCTCCGCCCAGGCGCGCACGCTCCCGCGCTCGAGCACCATCTCGCGCACGTCCACGTTCGCGCGCTCGACCTCGATGGGCAGACCGAAGCTGACCGCGAGGTCGTGGGGGCGCAGCGGACCGGAGAGCACCACGATCCCCTCGGCGCCTTCGGGGCTCGTGATCAGCACGCGCGCCCCTTCGATGTCGAGCAGGCCGCGCCAGGACTGGCTGTCGCGCAGCGCCGCGAGGGTCTCCTCGTTCACGAGGTTCGCCAGGTGCTCCTCGTCGAGCGGGAGGTCGCGCGTCCGGACGCGGGCCTGGGTGGCCGTGCCCGTGGAGTCCGTCACGAAGCCCTGCCGCAGGAGCAGCGGGTCCACCTCCGGGATCTCGCCGGCGCGCTCGACCGGGAACATCAGCACGTCCTCGAGCAGGATCGGGTGCCCCGCGAGCTCCGCCTGGATCGCGCGCGCGCGCAGCACGTCCTCGGTCGCCTCCAGGACGCCCAGGAGTCCGTCGAGTCGCACGCTCTCGTTCGACAGGGAGCAGTCCCGCAGGAAGATCCGGAAGCGGTTGTCGGCGTCGATCTCGACCGACTCCCGATCCTGTCCCGGCTCGGTCTCCGGGACGACGAAACTGCTCCGGAGCTCGAGGTCCAGCGCTCCCGTGAGGGCCGTCTGCGAGAGGTCGACCTCGACGGGGTCCTCCTCGTCCTGCGCGAGCGCGTCGGCGAAGGCGCCGCGCAGTCCCGGGTCGTCCGGGTCCGGACCGGCGGCGATCACGTGGAGCTCGGTCCGACCGTCCTCCAGGAGCTCCATGGTCGCCGCCAGCGCGACGTCCTGGGGCCAGCGGGCGAACAGGGCCGCGCGCGCCGCGCTCTGCACGTCCTGGAGCTCCTCTCCGGAGAACGCGAGGTCGATCAGCACGCGGCCGGACAGGTCGGACGCGCGTCGACGGAACTGCTTCGGCGTGATCCCCACGTCCAGCGGGCGGGCCTCGATGCTGGCGAGGTAGGGCGAGGTGGGCAGCGCCTGGGAGCTCTCGTAGTGCGCCTGGATGCGCCCGACCGGGTCGAGGTCCTCGCGCAGCGCACCGAAGGCCTCGGCGAACTCCGCGAGCTGTCCTGCGTCGGCGCCCTTCAGGCCGAGCTTGCGCATGTCGACGTCGAGCCACCAGGTGCCGCGGCGTACGTCGTCGAGGTCGAAGTCGCGCGGCATGATCGACGGAGCCGGGTCCTCGCGGTACATGCCGCGCACGCGCGCCTCGGCCCCGCGCGCGTTGCCCGCCGCGAGATTCGAGAGGTCCCAGGCGATCCCGAACGGGCGGTAGCCGAAGCGCTCGCGTCCGACCGGCATGCGGCCGCCGAGGTCGAGCGGCGCGGGGGTCGCCGCCCAGCGCAGCTCGAGGCGTCCGTCGGCGGGGGTGACCGGGATCGGGAGCTCCTTCCAGGCCATGCGGCCGCCCTGCACGGACACGCTCCCCTGAGCGCTGAGCCCACCGGTGTCGGGAGCGTCCCGCAGGCGCCAGCGCGTGCTCCACAGCCCCGCTCCCGGGTTGTAGTCGTTCCAGATCTGCCGCGTCAGGAAGGAGCCCTGGAGCGCGCGCGCCCAGGCCGCTCCCCCCGGGCCCTCCAGGCGCACGTCGTCCACCTCGATGTCGAGGTCGAGGTGCGGCCCGAGCAGCAGCGAGCCCACCGTTCGCTCGCTCAGGGTTCCGAAGGCCTGGGCGGTGCCGGTCGGGTGCAGGCCCTGCAGACCGGGGATGGCGACCCACCAGCTGCTCGGTCGCGTCTGGTCGAAGGTGAAGAACACGTCTCCCTGGATCTCGCCGCAGCGCACGTCGAACCCGAGCCGGTCGCCCGGCAGCGCACGCGGGTCCTTCGTCTCGAACCCCTGGAACGTGATCCCGGCCTCGCCCGCGAGGCGCGCGTGCAGGGCGGAGCGGAGCTGGTAGTCGTAGGACCCGTCCCCGAGCGAGACGCGGTGGACGATCGAGTCGACGGTCACGTCCGCGAACCCGTCGAGCGTCAGCGCGTCCCAGATACGCCAGAGGTCGTCCATGTCCTCGCGCGCGCCGAGCGCGAGCAGCGCGCTGCGGGTCATCGGCACGCGCGGCACGCGCGTGAAGGAGCGGGCCCAGGCGCCGGCCGGGGCACGCTTCCCGAACAGGCCCCAGACCTCGACCGGCGTCGCGATGGTCGGGTCCTCGACCGAACGCCAGTCCGCGCGTGCGCGCAGCACCGTGTTCCAGGCGTCGCGTGCCCACAGGTCCTGCATGCCCGCGAGCACCACGTCCGCGTCGACGTCGACCTCGAGCTCTTCCACCCAGGGATCGCCGGGACGAGGCAGGAGACGCGCGTCGAAGAGGCGTGCGCGCAGGTCGCCCTCGGCGGAGAACGTCTCGCTGAGCTCCACGCGGCCGCGCGCCTCGAGCGACAGGCGTCCCTCGTAGGCCTCCACCGGGAGCGGTCCGAGCGAGGGCGGCAGCTCGAGGGCGGACGACTCGAGCGGGAGGTCCTCGGCCGTCGCGCGCAGCTCGAAGATGCCCTCGCCGATCTGGCTGCCGACGACCTGGATCGCGCTGCGTCCTCCGAAGGCTCCGCCGAGGTCGGGTGTCAGCGCGCCGCGCAGGGTGTAGCCGTGCTCCTCCTGGCGCGCGATCAGGTTCACCGTCCCGACGCGCAGCACCTCGCCCTCTTCCGGCAGCTCGACGTCGATCTGGAAGTCCGTCAGCACGAACGGTGGGGGAGAGCCGCCACCGCCGGAGGCGCCGAGCGTCTGCGCGAACCGGTTCAGCCCCTCGATCAGCTCGTTGGAGATCCGGACCTTGCCGCCGTCCACGTGGAGCTGACGCAGCGTGCGCTGCTGGAAGTCGGGCGTGAGCGAGAAGTGCACGCGCGAGAGGGACAGGAGCAGCGGACGCGTGCGCGCGCGTCCGCGGGTCTCGTCGACCGCCTCGAGCCGCACGTCGGAGATCACGATCCCGGGCTCGAACCACTTCAGCTCGACCGCGCCGATCTCGAGTCCCTCGCCGATCGGGCCCAGCCGCCAGGCGAGGGCCGTGCGCAGGCCGCTCGCGAACAGGCCGCTCTTCTCGAGCACCAGCAGCGAGATCCCGAGCAGCGTGAAGAGCCAGGCCAGGACGAGGGCGAGCCGGGCGGCGAAGCGACCCAGAGAGCGCATGGCTCCTCTTATACGACGAGCGACGACGAGTTCCGAAGCCGCCCGCCCACGTAGATGCGGCGGACCCGCTTTCCGATGGAGCAGAGCAGCTCGTAGGGGACCGTCCCGGCGAGCTCGGCGAGCTCCCGGACCTCGAGGGACTCGCCTCCGTCCTTGCCGAGGAGGGTGGCGCGGTCTCCCAGGCGCGCCTCGGGGACGTCCGTCACGTCGATAGCCGTGTAGTCCATCGAGACGCGCCCGACCATGGGGACGCGCCGGCCGCGCAGGAGGACGCAGCCGCGGTTGCCCAGGCGCCAGGCCACGCCGTCGTCGTAGCCGACCGGCAAGATCGCGATGCGCGACCGGCGCGGCGCGGACCAGGTCCCGCCGTAGCCGACGCACTCGCCGCGCTCGACCGTGTTCAGGTGCACCAGGCGCGTGCGAACGGACAGGATCGGGCGTAGAGAGCCCGCATCCAGTCCAGGAGCGGGGGAGAGGCCGTAGGCCGCGATCCCGACCCGGACCGCGTCCTGTCCGGTGCCGAGCCCCGTCAGGACCGCCGCGGAGTTCGCGGAGTGGATCCAGACCTCCTCGCCTTCCAGGAGCGCGCGCTCCCGCGCGTCCTCGAGCGCTCGGTCGAAGCGAGCAGCCTGGAGGCGCGTCGAGGCCTCCTCGCCGCCCAGCGTGCCCGCGTAGTGCGTCATCACGCCGGCGAGCTCGACCCAGCGCGACGCGCGGATGCGTTCGAGCAGCGCGCCGGCCTCGACCGGGCGCACGCCGAGGCGTCCCATGCCGGTGTCGATCTTCAGGTGCACGCGGGCGGGGACCTTCACGCTGCGGGCGGCCTCCTCGATCTCCCCCAGAAGGGCCCCAGACGGCGCGCAGAGCTCGATTCCCGCCTGGATGGCCTCCCGGGCTTCCGCGGCCCAGGACGGCCCCAGGACGACCGTACGCAGTCCTCGAGCGACCTCGGCGAGCTCCAGAGCCTCGCTGCAGCAGGTGATTCCCACGGCCTCGACGCCGGCGGCGCGCGCCTGGCGCACGACCTCGATCGCTCCGTGCCCGTAGGCGTCGGCCTTCGCGACGAGGAGCACCCGCGTGCGCGCGCCGATCCGGCTGCGCACTTCGCGCAGGTTGTCGGTCAGGGCGTCGAGGTCGACCTCCGCCCAAGCGCGTGCTGTCTCCACCCCTCCGAACATACGGACGGGAGCACTCGCTTCAACGTCGACGAGGCGCTTCGATCGCTCCGGAGGCCTTCGGCGATTCCCGGATTGGGGCTCGAATTCGCGCGAGAACTGGCGATTTCCTGCCGACAGGTTTGTTGACTTGGGGTGTCGCGACTCCCATCTTCTGCCCAGTCACGACTGACGACTGGTCCTACAACAACCAACCATCCAACGGCTTCCCGACAACGGGGAGGCGCCCAACACCATGGCCAAGCGCAAAGCCAAGAAGAAGACCGCTCGCAAGACGACCCGCAAGACCACCCGTAAGGCCTCGAGCCGCAAGAAGGGCCCGGTCGAGCTGATCATCTCGAAGAGCCGCACCAAGAACGCGGCCGCCATCAACGTCTCCGGCGAGTTCTACGACGCCCTCGACGGCGCCGTCCGCTCCATGATCGCGCAAGCCGAACAGCGCGCGATGGACAACGGCCGCAAGACGCTGCGCCCCTACGACCTGTAGGTCGCACGGAATCCACGAGCCGCCGTCGCTCTCGCTCGAGAGTGGCGGCGGCTCTCTTCGTGTCCGGTCGCGCTGCGCGAGACGCTAGCGTTCGCCGAACGCGCGCAGGTACAGCGGCTGCACCGACTCCGAACCGCGCGGTGCGCGCGCGAACGACGCGAGTCCGCGCGCGAGGACCTCGCTCGCGTACGGTCGCAGGTCGGAGCGGGCTTCCTCCGCGGAGCGTCCACAGGCCTGCGCCGCACCGGCGTCGAACAGGAGGAGGTCCGAGGGGACGAGCTCGAGCTCCTCGCTCCGCAGCGCGCGAGGCGCCGAGGCGACGAGCAGCGCGCCCTCACGACGCTCGTAGCGCGCGTGGTAGAAGCGCCCGGCGCGCGCGTCGAGAACGACGGTGAGCGCGCCATCGGCGGTCAGCTCGCGTTCGGCGAGCGCTTCGAGCGACGGAACGCCGCACAGCTGCGCGTTCCAGACGCGCGCGAGTCCGAGCGCGGTCGCCGAGGCGATGCGCAGTCCGGTGTAGCTCCCCGGTCCGGTGCCGACGAAGATCGCCTGGGGGACTCCCTCGCGTTCTTCCAGCAGGGCGGCGATCGTCGGCAAGAGGTCCGAAGCGTGTGCGCGCTCGCCCGCGAGCTCGCGCGTGACGCGTTCGTCGTCCCACGCGAGCGCGAGCGATCCCTGGCGCGTCGAGGTCTCGATCGCGAGTGCGCGCGTGACCACGCTCGGTCCCCTCAGCGCTCGGATCCGATCGCCGCGCGCACGGCTTCCGCGATGGTGCCGGCTTGCGCACGGATCGTCGCGGGATCGGGTCCTTCGACCATCACGCGAGCGAGCGGCTCAGTTCCCGAGTAGCGCAGGAGCACGCGACCGTCGTCCCCGAGTTCGGACTCCACGGCCTGCACGGCCGCCTGGACCTCCGGGAGCGTCTCCCAGGCCGGCTTCTCCTCCACCTGCACGTTCACCAGGACCTGAGGGAACGCCTGGTAGGGGGCCGCCAGCTCCTTCAGCGTGGCCTTCTCGGCCTGCATCGCGGCGAGCACGCGCAGCGCGGTGAACAGCCCGTCGCCGATGAAGTGGTGCTCCTCGCCGCACACGATGTGGCCGGACTGTTCGCCTCCGAGGGCGAGCCCTTCGGCCCGCATCGTCTCGACCACGCGCCGGTCGCCGACGCCGCAGGTGACGATGCCCACGCCCACCTCCCGCAGCGCGCGGGACAGGCCCTTGTTCGACATGACCGTCGCGACGAGGCGCTCGCCGGCGAGCTTCCCGGCCCGCTGGGCGTGGCGACCGAGCACGGTCAGGATGCCGTCGCCGTCGACGATCGCGCCCGCCCCGTCGACCAGGATGCAGCGGTCTCCGTCGCCGTCGAGCGCGATCCCGAGGTCCGCGCCGTGCAGGCGCACGGCCTCCTGCAGGGCGGCCGGCTGCGTCGATCCGCAGCCCTGGTTGATGTTGTCGCCGTCCGGCGAGCAGGCGATCGACAGCACGTGCGCGCCGAGCCGGCCGAGGATGCGCGGCCCGACCCGGCTGCCGGCACCGTTCGCGCAGTCCAGCGCGATCGTCATGCCGGTGAGGGAGAGGTCGCGGAACGCGGTCTGCAGGAGGTCCAGGTAGGCGAGCTCGAGCGACGGGTCGTGTTCCGGCGCCGGGCCCTCCTCCACGGGCGTCGGATCGGCCTGCACGGCGCGCTCGATCTCGGCCTCGAGCTCGTCCGCGAGCTTCTCGCCGGAGGCGCCGAAGACCTTGATCCCGTTGTCCTGCGCCGGGTTGTGCGACGCGCTGATCATCACCGTGAGGTCGAAGGGCTGCAGCTTGCCCAGCAGAGCGAGTCCCGGCGTGGTCAGCAGGCCGGCGCTCTTCACCTCGACGCCGGCGGCGGCCAGCCCGCGCGCGATCGCTCGCTCGAGGGTGGGGCCGGAGCGACGTCCGTCGTGTCCGACCAGCGCGCGGCCTCCGGCGTCTCCGGCCAGCACCTGGCCGATCACGCGCCCGAGCGCGGACACGGGCTCCGGGGCGAGCCAGCCGGTGCCGTAGCGGCCTCGGATACCGTCGGTTCCGAACAACTTCTCTGTGCTGGGGGGCTGGGTCACGGGGTCTCTTGCGCGTCGGCTCTGGGCTCCAGGAGAACGAAACGATCGCCCTCGTCCAAGAGTCGCACGGTGAGATCCTCCCAGTCCCCGAGTTTGTCCTCGTCGAGCGAGAACACCTCGGGGTAGTCCCGCCAGTCCTTGACCCAGGCCAGGTGGACCGCGACGGACCGCCCCTCCTCCGGGGGCGGAAGCTCGGCCACGTCGACGTAGACCCGCAGGTTCTCCTCGACGAAGCGCTGGATCGCGTTCTGGCGCTCGACGAAGGCCGGCGAGCCCTGCTCCACGTCGGTGCCGATCAGGCCCGAGGTGACGATCTTCAGCGCCACCGTGTGGGCGTTCGCCGGCAGACGCCAGCGAGGCAGGAGGTCCTGCTTCTCGGTCGAGAGGCAGACCAGCGCGATGTCCTTGCGCAGGGTCCCGAGCACCAGCTCGCGCGGGAGGATCGGGACCAGCGCGTAGGCGCTCGTGTCCGCCGTCAGGGACAGGTTCTTGGCGCGCAGCTCGGGCACCAGCCGCAGCCGTTCCCGGACCTCGTCGCGGTCCGAGCGCTCGAGCACGATCGGCGCGAGCGCGAGCGGCTGGCCGCCGGCGGCCAGCAGTGCGTCCCGCTCCTCGGGGTCGGCGATCTGGCTGGGGACGAACAGCTTCTCCACGAGGCTCTCGGGGCCCGTGACGGAGATGCTCGGGCCCGGATCGAAGCGGATGTCGCCCAGGCGCGCCTCGAACCGAGATTCGAGCCCGGAGGCGTCCACGACCACGTCGGAGCCCTGGAGCTGCAGACGGCGCGTGGCCGTGCGCTCGACGACGAGCTCCGGCGGGGTGGCGGTCCCCCAGCGGTACTCCACGCCCAGGACGCCGTTCTCCCAGCGCACCTGGGAGAGGTCGAGCGGGCCGCGGCGCCAGGAGGGGTCGTCGATCTCGAAGGTGCCGCGCAGTGCGCCGCCCAGCTCGGTCAGCTGTCCCTTCGAGCCGGCCACCCAGATGTAGAAGCTCTCCTTGGACGGTTCGGTGCGTGCGTGGGAGTTCTCGTCCGGCGTGAGCACGAGCAGCTCGCCGGCCTTGGGGGTACGCCGCCCGACGGTCGCCGCGTCGCGCACGTGGACGAGGAAGCGGTCCTCGCCGCGGATGCTCTGGTGGGCCGCGAACCAGGCGCCCCAGGCGAGCAGCAGACTGCCGGCGAGCCAGATCGCGTCCCGGCGCAGGAACTGGATCACGGCCAGCAGCACGCTGGTCCCGCGGCCGGCCTCGAGGCGACCCTTGGAGGTCAGCGTCGCGCGCAGCTCGTCCTCGATCTGGTCCGGCGCGATGTCGCGGTTCAGCTGGCCGCCGCGCGCCAGGGAGATGGCGCCGGTCTCCTCGGAGACCACGAGCACCACGGCGTCGGACTCCTCGGTCATCCCGAGCGCGGCGCGGTGGCGGGTTCCAAGCGCTCGATCGACCTGGTCGTTCTTCGAGAGAGGCAGCACGCAGCCGGCCGCGACGACCTTGCTGTCGCGGATCACGACCGCGCCGTCGTGGAGCGCGGCGCCGGGGTGGAACACGCTCTCGAGCAGGCGGGCGCTCGCGCGCGCGCCGATGGCGCTGCCGGTCTCCTCGATGGTCTTCAGGGAGTGCTCGCGCTCGAAGGCGATCAGCGCTCCCGTCCTGCGCGCCGACATGTTGCGCGCCGCGGCGCACACGCGGCGCACGAGGTCGCTGCCGGGGTCGCGCTTGTCCTTGGAGAACGCGCGCTCGCCGATCTGGGCGATCGCGCGCCGCAGCTCCGGCTGGAACACGATCGCGAGGCCCACGACGATGAAGCCGGTCGAGCCCTTCAGGATGTGCTGCAGCTCCTCGAGACCGAACGCGGACGCGACGCCCCAGAGGCCGACCACGCCCACGAGGACGGACAGGAACAGCCCGCGGATCAGCGGGTTGCCGCGCGTCGTCCGCACGAAGCGCAGGAACACGTGGATCCCCGCGGTCAGGATCAGGATCTGCACGCCCCAGGAGACGTAGGTCAGCACGTGGGGGCCTCCCGTGGGTCCAGGGACTCCGCGACCGCGAGGGCGCGGCGGACGCCCGACGCGTCGTGGACGCGGTGGTAGTCGGCGCCGCGCACGAGCCCGGTCGCGACGGCGGTCTCGAGGTCGCGCTCCGCGGCCTCGTCGCAGCCCGTCAGCGCTCCCAGGAACGACTTGCGCGACAGCCCGAGGACGATCGGGTAGCCGAGCCGACGCAGCTCCTGCAGCTCGCGCAGGAGCGTGAGGTTGTGCTCGAGCGTCTTCCCGAAGCCGATGCCCGGGTCGATCGCGATCCGCTCCGGATCGATGCCCGCGTCCTGCGCCCGTCGGGCGCTCTCCTCGAGAGACGCGGCGACGTCGCGGACCACGTCGTCGTACACGGGGCGGGCCTGCATCGTGCGCGGCTCACCCTGCATGTGCATGAGCACGACGCCCGCTCGGGCTTCGGCCGCCACGGTCAGGATCGCGGGGTCGAACCGGGCCGCGCTCACGTCGTTCACCACCGACGCGCCGGCAGCGAGCGCCTCGCGCGCGACGCCGCTCTTGGTCGTGTCGATCCACAGCGGCGCGGAGGTCTCGGCGGCGAGCCCGGTCAGGACCGGGAGCACGCGCTCGAGCTCCTCCCGTTCGGAGACCGGCCTGGCGCCGGGACGCGTCGATTCGCCACCCACGTCGAGCATTTCGGCGCCTTCCGCCAGGAGCTTGAGGCCCTGCTCGACCGCGCGCTTCGCGTCCAGGAAGCGTCCGCCGTCCGAGAAGCTGTCCGGGGTCGCGTTGACGATCCCCACGATCCGGCCCAGGGCCCCGGGGTGCCCCGGAGAGCACCGCTGGAACCGCTCGAAGCGGCTCCGGGCCGTCCCCGGGGAGTCCGGGGTCGGCGGAGCCCCGTCCGCGCTTCGAAGGTCGACGGGCGGGCGCTCGCGCGGGCTCAAGGGATCAGGCGGGGGAGAGGCCCGGGCTCCCGGGCAGCTCGTCCGGCTCCGCGTCCGGCTGGCGGTCCGAGGAGGGGGGCGTCGCGCGCTCCTCCAGGGCGGCCGGGCGCTCCTGCTCCGCGGCGCGCTCGGAGCCGAGCTCCTCGACCGTCGCCCCCTGGAGGATGCGGTCCACCTGGGCGCCGCTCACGGTCTCGAAGGCGAGCAGCGCCTGCGTGAGCGTCTCGACCTCGTCGCGGTTCTCCTCGAGGATCCGGCGCGCACGCTCGTAGGCCTCGCGCACGAAGCGATTGACCTCCTGGTCGATCTCCCGCGCGGTCTCCTCCGAGTGCAGCTTGCCGCGGCCGAGCTCGGTGCCGAGGAAGTCCGACCCCTGGCGCTCGGCGTAGTTGATTGGACCGATCGCGTCGCTCATGCCGAGCTCCGTCACCATCGCGCGGGCGAGGTCCGTCGCGCGTCGGATGTCGTCGGAGGCTCCAGCGGAGATGTCGCCGCAGTAGATCTCCTCGGCGATGCGTCCGCCGAAGAGCATCGCGAGCTGACCGTGCAGCTTGTTCCGCTGCATGTGGTAGCTCTCCTTCTCGGGGAGCACCATCGTCGCACCGAGCGCACGTCCGCGCGGGACGATCGTGATCTTGTGCGGCGAGTCGGTCTCTTCCAGGCGCGAGGCGACGATCGCGTGACCGGCCTCGTGGTAAGCGGTGATCTTGCGATCCTCCTCCTCGACCTTGCGCGACTTCTTCTGGCGACCGTAGCGCACCTTGTCGCGCGCCTCCTCGAGGTCGGACATCTCCACCGCGTCGCGCTTCGCGAGCACGGCCATGATCGCGGCCTCGTTGATGATCGCGGCGAGGTCGGCGCCGGAGTAGCCGGGCGTCGACTTGGCCAGCACCGCGGTG
>CAZDYS010000073.1:0-11713 GCA_964509445.1 uncultured Planctomycetaceae bacterium | reverse complement strand
GTCGCAGTAGGCGCGCATGCCGGCGAGCTCGACCACGCGCTCGAGCTGGATCTCGCCGTAGCGCCCGCGCACGTTCGGCTTCGACAGCGCCTGCGCGAGCCGTCCGGTCTCCTGCCGCAGCGCGCGGTTCGACTGCGTCATGCGCAGGATCTGCTCCTTCATGCCCGCCTGGTCCTTCTCGGACCGACGGAGCTGGTGCTGCGTCTCCTGCACGGCGCGCTTGAGCGGCTCGACGAGCTCGTCGAACGCGCGGCGCTTCGCGTCGAGCTCGCCCAGCGTGTCCCGCTCCGAGGCTGCCAGCGTCTCTTTCGCGAGCTCGAGGAACTGACTGCTGGAGGTGCGCAGCGCCTCGTCCGCGATGGCCTGGAAACCGGTCTTCATCCGGTCCATGTCCTCCAGCCGCGCGCGCGCGAGGTCTCGCTCGACGGTCAGGCGCGCGCGCTCGCGCAGGAGGAGCACCAGGCCCGCGAGACTGGCGATCAGGAAGACGAGCAGGGTGACGTGCAGAGGATCCATGGCTTACCTCTCCGTCCCCCCCCCAGGAACGCAGTGAAGGTCTCAAACTACCAGCGCGGCGGGTTGCGGATCCACGCCGCGGCCGATTCCCCGTCGAGCGGCCCGGAGAAGTAGTAGCCCTGACCGTGCTCGCATTCGAGGTCGCGCAGCATGTCGAGCGCCTCGACCGTCTCGATGCCCTCGGCGACGACCTGCATGCCGAGCGAGCGCGCGAGCGCCAGCACGGTCCGCACGATCTCGACCTTGCCCTCGTCGAACTCCATCCCGGCCACGAAGGACCGGTCGACCTTCAGGAAGTCGAGCGGGAAGCTCTGCAGGTTCGCGAGCGACGAGTAGCCGGTCCCGAAGTCGTCGATCGACAGCTTGATGCCGAGCTCGCGCAGGGCCGCGAGCATCGCCGCGTTCTCGCTGGTGCGCGCCATCACGCTGCTCTCGGTCATCTCCAGGTCGAGCGAGCGCGGGTCGAGGCCGGTCGTGTCGAGCGTCTCCGCGACCTCGTCGACGAGGGCGGTGGTCTCGAGCTGCCGCGCGGAGAGGTTCACGGCGACGCTGATGTCGCGCGCCTCCCGGAAGGTGTCCTGCCAGGCCCGCATCTGCCGGCAGGCCTCCTGCAGGACCCAGGACCCCATCGGGACGACGAGCCCGGTCTCCTCCGCGATCGGGATGAAGGCGTCGGGGCGCACGAGTCCGCGCTGCGGGTGCTGCCAGCGGACCAGCGCCTCGAAGGCGGCGATGCGTCCGCGCTGGACGTCGATGATCGGCTGGTAGTGGAGCAGGAACTCGCCGCGTCGGATGGCGTGGTGCAGGTCCGCCTCGAGCCGCAGGCGGTCCTTGGCGTTCGCGTTCATCTGCGGGTCGAACAGCTCGAAGGAGGTCGAGCCGTCCGCCTTCGCGCGGTGCATCGCGGTGATCGCGTCGCGCAGCACGTCCTCGGGCCGTGCGGTCCCGTCCGCCGTGACCGCGATCCCGAGACTGCCGGAGGAGATGACCTCGACGCCGTCGATCCGGAGCGGCTTGCGCAGCACGCCGACGAGCTCCTGGGCGAACTCGACGGCGTCCTTGGGCTCGCGAATGCCGTCCAGGAGCACCGCGAACTTGTCCCCGCCCATCCGCGCGAGCGTGTCCCCGAGCCGCAGGAGCCCGGTCAGCCGCTGCGTGACCTCGACCAGCAGGTTGTCGCCCGCGTCGACCCCCAGGCTGTCGTTGACGGTGTGGAACCGATCGAGGTCCAGGTAGAGCACGCCGATCGGCAGCGTGTCGCGCTGTCGCCGCCGCCCGAGCGCGAGCTGCAGACGGTCGAGGAACAGGCGCTGGTTCGGCAGGCCCGTGAGCGGATCGTGGAACGCCTCGACCAGGAGCTCGTTCTCGCGCTGCTTCTGCGCGGTCACGTCGGAGATGGAACCTCCGAGCAGCGTGCGGTCCGGGTGACGCCGTCCGCGACACAGGAACCAGCGCCAGCTGCCGTCCTTGTGCAGCATCCGGAACTCGGTCTCGAAGGCCTCGTCCGGGCGCGAAGCCTGCGTGTCCAGCGTGCGCTTGAAGGCCTCGAGGTCGCGCGGGTGCACGCGCTTGAACCACTCCTCGGGCCGGTCGACGAGCTCTCCCGGCGCGAAGCCGAGCAGCTCCTTCCAGCGCGGCGAGAGCTGCAGTCGCTCCGCCGCCAGGTCCCAGTCCCACAGCCCGTCGCGGGCGCCGAGCCAGGTGGCCTCGAGCCGCTCACGCACCTCCCGCTCGGTCGGAGAGGCCGCGGGCAGCGAGGTCGGTCGGGGAGAGGAGTCCATGGGAGGCCTGGAGGCTCTCTCTGGTTACGAAAGCAACCTCCCCGAAACAAGGGCCTGCGGGCCCTGGAGCGTCATCGGCTCAGTGCGCCGCCGACTCCTCGAGCACCTGGGCGGAGTACTTCCCGAAGGTCAGGGCTTCCTCGAGGACCGCGACGTCGAGCTCCGAGGGGACGACCGCCATGGCCCGGTGCTGGATCGGATCGATCGCCGCTTCCTGGACCGCGTCGAGCTGGTCCAGCGCGACCCAGAGCTTGCCCGGGCAGCCCATGCAGCAGATCCCGTCGACCTCCAGCATGCGCACGACGCTTCCGACCGGAACGTCGCCCGCCAGCGCGTAGGGCACGTTCTCCGGCGGTTCGACGGAGACGGGACCCGCGTAGGTCCGCTCCTCCGCGGACAGCGCGATCCAGCCGAGAATCACTCCAGCGAGGACGAGCAGCACGGGTCCGATCGAATTCATGGCGACGTATCCTTATGACGGACGGCGCCGATGCAAAGCGGGGCGGCGCGCCTTTTTTGGCCGCGGGCTTCCCGAACGCTCGCTCTAGAATCGCGCCCCATGAGCGCCCCCGAGCCCTTCTCCTCCACGATCCGCACCAGCTTCGACGAGGCCCAGGCCACTCTCGCGAGCTTCCTGGCCGACCCCGTCCACCTCGAAGGCGTGACGCGCTTCGCCGAGGAGGCCGCGAAGACGCTGCAGAACGGGGGCAAGCTGCTCTCCTGCGGCAACGGCGGCAGCATGTGCGACGCGATGCACTTCGCCGAGGAGTGGACCGGCCGCTTCCGCGGCAACCGCAACGCCCTGCCGGCCGTGGCCTTCTCCGACCCGAGCCAGCTGACCTGCATGGCGAACGACTTCGGGTACGACCAGGTCTTCGCGCGCTACGTCGAGGCCCTCGGGCAGGAGGGCGACCTCCTGGTCGCGCTCTCGACCAGCGGCAACTCCCCCAACGTGCTGCTCGCGGTCGAGGCCGCCAAGCAGCGCGGCCTG
The DNA here is from genome assembly GCA_964509445.1 of uncultured Planctomycetaceae bacterium. Lineage (GTDB taxonomy): Bacteria > Planctomycetota > UBA1135 > UBA1135 > CAZDYS01. Next base: position 8,425 of record CAZDYS010000073.1, on the reverse strand, counting down.
CGCACCGTCGGGCTGCTCGGCAAGGGCGGCGGCAAGCTCCTCGACCAGGTCGACGTGGGGATCGTGGTCCCGCTCGCGACGACCTCCGACCGCATCCAGGAGATCCACATCAAGGTCCTCCACATCGTGATCGAGGCGGTCGAGCGGCAGCTCTTCCCGGAGAACTACGCGGGCTGAGGGCCGGGCGGCGAGGAATCGCCTAGGCTGAGACCACGAGAGGGAGAGCTCGTGGAACCGGGAGAGAGAGGTCCGCACGCGAAACGGCAGCAGCGTCAGGGGCGTGCCAGGAGTCGCGTCCTGGCAGCCACAGCCATGGCGCTCGGCCTCGCCCTGCTATTCGCCTGGTTCCTGTCCGGAGATCCGAGTCGCTCCGAGCCAGAGCCCTTCCGCACGGCGGAGCAAGGACGCCTTCCGTCGCGAAGCGTCGACCTCGAAGCCGATGCGACCGCTCCAACGTCCGAACGCGAGACGGAAGCGAGCCTCTCGTCCGAGAACCAGCAGACGATCCCTCGTCGTCCGCTCGATGCCGAGGTGGAACCGCACCTCGGGACGATCACGGGAACGGTCTTGGACCCGATGGACGAACCGGTGAGCGGAGTTCGCGTCTGGGTTTCCGAGGACGACGCAGGCGTCACGAAGGACCAATGGACCGCAGCCGACGGGCGGTTCGCGTTCCAGGAGCTGGGAGAAGGCTCCTACCGCGTGGGGGCCGATCCGGAGACGATTCCGGTCGGCTGGAGCGCGCCGGTCAAGCAGGAGTCCTGCGGAAGCGAGTTCACCCCGCATCGCGGCGCCCGCTGTGTCGACATCAGGCAAGGCGAGACGTCCCACGACGTGACGGTCCGGCTGTTCGCACCGTCGCGCGTGGAGGGTCGCCTGGTCGACAACGTGGGCACGTGCCTGCCCAACACGATCGTGAACCTCGCCCACGGCGGGCGGTACTTCAGCACCAGGACGGACGATGCGGGACGCTTCACGTTCGAGAACGTGTTCCCTGGGGAGTATCAGCTGAGGGAATACCCGCACCACTCCACCCCGTGGTTCTACCTCTCCCGCTCCTGCCTACGCGTGAACGTAGATTCGAGCAGTACGACGGACCTGGGAGACGTCGTACTCGGTTCCGGAAGCTGCCTTGCCACCGGCCGCGTCGTCGACGAGACCGGCGCGCCGATCGAGGATGTGCTGGTTCTCTGCTACGAGGACCCTGGTACTTGGGGGTCGGCCGTTTGCTATGCCCGTACCGGTCCGGACGGACGCTTCCGCTTGGCGACGCTCCCCTGCGGGACCGCTCTCCAGATCACCGTGGGCCCAGAATACCGGTACGTCGGGTTCCACAACTGGGTGAAACGGCGGCTGCACGAAACGGTGCGGATCGACACGGCCGAACAGCAGACGTGGGCCCTCGGGGATCTGCCCGTCGAGCGTCAGCCGCTGTTCGTGCTGCGAGGGAAGATCGTCCTCCGCGACCAGGATCGGCCGGTACCGGTCCCTTCCCTCATTTCCCTGAGGGTCTACGACACGACAACGGGGAGGTTCGAGAGCGTTCTCGACAGGAACCCAGACCTGAGCTTCTCCTGGGCCACGCCCGTGGGAGAGGAGCGTGACTTCGTCCTCCGCTGCTCGCTGCCGTCTCCGGACGGGCCGGCTCCCGAGGCGACCTACGCCTTCCGCGTTCGCGGAGAAGAGACGCGAGACATCGAGCTCGTCTATCCGCCCGACGACGCCGAGCGCTGAGGCGCGGCCGCTCCTACTCCTTCTCGCCGAACTGCGGAGCGACGTAGTCCTTCGAGGGATCGACGGTCTCCACGTAGTCGCTCGCCCAGGTGCGTTCGTGGAACGCGGCGAGCTCGGTGCCGAAGGCCTCGCCCTCGATCAGGAGACCGACGTTGCGGCTCTTCGTGAAGTAGTCCTCGCTCCAGTTGCTGGTTCCGACCCAGGCGACGCGACCGTCCGCGACGAGGAACTTCGCGTGCACGACGCGCGCGAAGGGGACGTAGCCGGTGGTCGACTGGGGCACCGTGGCGAGGCGCACCTCGACGTTGCGCAGGACGGCGAGGCTCTTCAGCGGCTCGATCTGCCACGGACGCTTCGCCCAGTCGGCGAGCAGGAGCTTCACCTGGACGCCGCGCGTGGCCGCGGCGCGCAGCGCGTCGTCGAGCGCCGCGAAGTAGGTCTTGTCGTAGTTGGAGGTGCTGTAGGAGAGGAGCTGCACGCGCACCTCGCTCCGCGCGCCGTCGATCGCGGCCAGGAGCTCGGGCAGGTCCCAGGCGACACCGTCGGGCAGCATCGTCTTCGGGCTCGCCACCAGGTGCGCGCGCACCTCGGCTCCGGCGAACGTGACCGCATCCGGAGCGTCGCCCCCGGCGGGCGCGGCGGCCTCCGCCGGAGCGCTCTCGCCGCCGGCGAAGCGCCAGTCGGAGTCAAACACGGACTGCAGGTCGCGCGCGAGCCGGGGAGCGCGCACGCGCAGACCGAGCTCCTGGATGTGCTCGAGCGCGCGCCAGTCGAAGTTCGCGCTGCCGAGGTAGGCCTCGCGCCCGTCGACGACCAGGTACTTGGCGTGCAGCACGCCGCCGGTCGCCTCGGAGAGGTCGTAGAGCCGCACCTCGACGTTCTCCGCGGCGTCGAGACGCGCGAGCGTGGCCGGGTAGGTCTTCTGGAACTTGACGTCCGCTAGGAAGCGGACGCGCACGCCGCGCGCGGCCGCGGCCTCGACCGCCTGCACCACGGTCTCCAGCCGGCTGCCGGGCTCGTTGCTCGCGTAGAAGAACGCGCCGTCGAGCGACGTCTCGGCGCTCGCGATCATGTCGAGCCAGGTGTCCGCGGTCTCGGCCAGCTCGGCGGAGCCGAGCGTCGTCTCGACCGGCGTCGTCTCGATCAGCTCGAGGTCGTCCTCGAGCGGAGCGACGCAGGCCGTCAGGAGGAGGAGGAGTGCGCGCATCACAGGCCGATCACCTCCGGACCGCCGAGCGGACGTCCGCCGGTCGTGCTGCGCCGCGGAGGCGTGGGCGGAGTCGGCGGTACGAGCGGCAGCGCCAGGTCCACGATCACCGGTCGGTGATCCGAGGCCAGCGTGGTCGTCTGCTGCGGCAGACCGCTCGGGAACCCGAGGAGCTCCGTCGGAAAGTTCCCGCCGCAACCCGAGTTGATCGCGTTCGCGTTGAACACGAACTCGTTCTTGAGCGTGGCGATCGAGTCCTGCCACAGGACGTAGTCGAGCTTCGAGGTGCCCTGGGTCGACCGGTCGCCCGAGAAGCAGGCGCTGCGCGCGTCGTCGTAGGTGGAGTCGGAGCGATCGCGGTCGGTGCCGTCGGTTCCCCCGGTCGTCTGCGCGCGCTCGACCCACTCGACCGGGCCCTTGCGACCGTTGTTCAGCTCGTCCTCGTTCCAGTCGCCGCCGAGAACGACGGGCGTGTCGGCACCCAGGATCGTCGTGGCCGCGGGGAAGTCCCCGACGGCGCTGTTCGGGTCGGGCGTCCCGGTGCCCGCGCCGCCGTACCAGTAGTCGACGAGGTAGGCGATGTTCCGCCCCGCGGAGAGCCGCTCGGCGCGGTCCGAAGACGAACCTCCGGAGCGCAGGTGCATGTTCATGACCACCATGTCCCCGCTGTAGGTGGCGTCCGGCAGGTCGATCTCCGCCATCTGGAGACCGCGGATGATCGCGTTGCCCAAGAGCCCCGGAGCGTAGTCGTCGGCGGTCGTGAACGGGGCGTCGCTGTAGGTCGGGACCGTGTCTCCGTTCAGGTCGGTGAACGGGAAGCGCGAGACGATCACGTTGCGGTTGAACGCGTCCGAGCGCGTGCTGACGAAGATGTACGGCAGGTCGTAGCCCGGCGCGTACTTCTGCACGTAGGAGGTGACGTTCCCGCCGAGCCACGGGTCCACGCCGCCGTGAAAGAAGAGCTCGATGACCTGCGTGAGCTCGGAGGTGGTGTCGACGCACCCACCGCAGTTGTTGTCCCCGGCCTCCTGGAGGAGCAGCACGTCCGGGCGAAGCGCCGCGACGATGCGTGCGAGCGAGTTCCACGAGTTCGTCGCCTCGACCTTCGGCTCGCCCGTGCGGAGGTTGTCCTCCACGTTCCAGGTCATCACCCGGATGTCGGTCGCGTCGATCTTCCCGTAGAGGCCGTTGGGGGGGTCGTACTGGGCACTGGCGACGGAGGCCAGGAACGGCAGTGCGAGGAGGGCGAGCTTCTTCATGGATGCGGCGTTCAAGGGAAAGGGGGAGCGCACCTCGACGGCGCGCCCCCCCATTCGACGAAGTCTAGGAGATTCAGGCTACAGGGACTTGGTGCCGCCGTCCTGGAGGTCCGGCGTGTTCACCGCACCGATGCGGCCCTTGTAGGGAGAGATGTACAGCGCGACGTTGTAGTCCTCGTCGACGCCACCACCCGGGTTGAAGTTGCCGTCGCGGTCGACGTCGTAGGTCACCTCCACGGAGATGACCAGGCCGCCGAGCGCGCGCGGGTTCCGCGGGTTGGAGATCGTCAGGCCGTTGTAGCCGTCCTGGATCGTCGCGCCGGAGAAGATCGTGCTGCTGGCCACGGAGTTGCTGTCCGCGATTCCCATGAAGCTGATCGAGTAGCGGCGCTTCGAGTTCTTGCCGTTCAGGATCTGGCCGAGCTCGAGGACCTTCTCCAGCTCGTAGCCACCCGTCTTCGGGTTGAGGACGGCACGCATCAGAGCGGAGTCGAACTGGTCCGTCGGGCGGTTGAAGTGCTCGACCGCGGCGATGAACCAGATGTTGCCCGCGGAGTCCATGGACGGCGCGGAGAGCGACGGGCCGGTGACGGCGCCACCGGTCGCGTTCAGGAGGCGGGTCAGGCGACCACGCGCGGTGCCGCCCGGGCCGTTGAGGTAGGGCTTGCCGTTCGCGCCGTCGACGTAGGCCGCGACGGTCCAGCCGATCACGGTGGACGTGGCCGGGTTGATGTTGGCGACGATGATCGCGCCGTCCGGGTTGGCGTTGCCGAGGCCGGTGCCGTTGTCGATCGCGATGGTCATCGCGGCGAGCACGGTGCCGTTCGGGGCCTCACCGACCGCGACCTGGCCGGTGCCGCCGTTGAACGCCGTCTGGCTGACGTGGTGGATCGACTCGCCGAGCGTGTTGACGATGTAGCCGTTGCTCAGGTCCGTGATCGCGGCCGGCGGCGTGGCGCGCATCGTCGAGACGACGTCGCCGCAACCGTCGACGGCGGTCACCAGGATGGCGCGCGAGTCGTTGGCCGCGTCCTTGCCGATCAGGCCGAGGGTGCCGGAGGAGCCGGGGAAGCCGTCCGCGGACGACCAGGAAGCCGAACCGCGGTGGTCGCTGGCGGCGCCGAGGTGATCGAACGTCGGCAGCGGGTTCTGGATGCCGCACTCGACGACGAGTTCGCCGTCGAAGTTCGTTCCGATGATGTGCGGGTTGCCGTCGATCGAGGTCGGGACCGCCGTCGGCGTGGTGTGCTGCACGCTCTCGTTGACGACCAGCCACTCACCGGTCTCGGTAATGCCCGTGACGTCGATGATGTTCTGCGTGTTTGTGCCGCGCAGACGCTCGTCGACGCGGAAGTAGTTGATGCCGACGATCGCGCTGCCGCCGGAGGCACCGAAGTCGTCCGCACGACAGTGCGCGACGCCGTCCTCGTCGATCGTTCCGAACGCCGGCGAGGCGTTCTTCGGGCCGAGGTCGGTCAGCATGTTGCTGGCGAGCATCGTCCGCGTGACGTAGAGGCGGTTCGGGTTGCTCGGCTCCCAGTTGAGCGCGGCGGTGATGATGCCGCCGTAGGTCTCGCCGGAGTCCGTGGTGCCGAACTCGGCGAAGCCGACGTAGGCCTGGTTCGGGGTCTCGAGGCCGGCCGACGAGATCGTGCCGGGCGCGTTGTTGATCAGCGCGTTCTGGTTCACGCCGAAGCCGGCGCCCTGCCAGAACGAGTAGCTCGAGGACGCGTAGGAGGCGCCGGTCTTGATGAGAGCGCTCGTACCGTTGGCGCTCATCACGCTGCTCGAGAACGTGGACGAGGACTTGCTCGTCTTCGCGACCGGAGCGGCACCGTAGCAGTAGCCCCAGGAGCTGAAGAACGGGCTCATGTCGACGACGTAAGCCGCCTGCTGCTCGGAGGTGTCCCAGGGGTCCAGGGCGTCGCCGGGAAGCGTCAGGCCAGTGCGGGACACGCTGTCCTGGGCGGAGGCGACGGTCGCGAGCGCGAACGCCACAGCGAGAGAAAGGGAGTTCTTACGGATCATCATGGGGGTGGAGTTTCCTCGGTTCAGGCCAGTTGGGGCGGGAGCATGCCGCCGGATCGTTAAGAAACCCCAAAGGACCGGGCAACCCTGCGTGAGTGCCGCACTCCGGACCCCGCTTCAGGGGAGCCGCAGGCGGAACAGCCGCCCCCCCTCATTGGCCAGGATCAAGGAATCCTCATTTCGCCAGGCCAGGGCCTCGACCTGCCGCGTCTCCAGCCAGGGCAACGGGAACCGCTCCGGCGTGCCGGAGAGCCAGGAACCGGCCTCGCGGGCCTCCGGGGCGGGGAACACCAGGACCTCTCGGTAGGTGGCGACCGCGAGGCGAGCGCCGTCGGGCGAGAGGGCGGCGGCCGTCGGAGCGCTCAGGAGCGCGCTGGTCTCCACCAGCGTGAGCTCCAGCGAGCTCGGGTCCGCGTTCTGGTCGTCCGAGGTGGAGCGACCGGGGCCTTGGCCCTGCGGCTTCGCGAGGTCCCGCAGCGAGAGACGGTAGAGCTTGGTCCCCCGCTCGAACCCGAAGGGCTCACCCCGCCGCCGGTGCTTGGTGAGGAACCACAGCGCCTCCCCGTCCCCGAAGACCGCCTCGCAGTCGAAGTGCCAGGTCTCCGCTGGGAACGCGCGCTGGTCCGGATAGTGCACGGGCACGCGCCGAGCCGGGACCGAGGCGCGCTCCACGGTGGCCTCCTCGATGAGGTAGAGCGCGAGGTCGCGGCGCGCGTTGCCGTTGTTGCCCAGGTCCGCGGCCACGAGGAAGCGACCGGCGACCGCCAGCTCCTCCCAGTCGACGTTCGTCGCTCCCTCGACGAGGACGCCGGCCGGGTTCCCGACGGTCGTGCCGTCCTCGGCGAACGCGTAGAGCCGCGGTTCGCCTCCGCTGTCGTTCAGTCCCCAGAAGACGCCCGCTCGCTCCGTGCGGGCGAGGCCGCTGAGCTCGCGCAGCGCGACGTTCTCGACGACCGCCAGCGGCTCGACCCGCGGCGGAGCGGGGGCGACGCCGTCCGCCTGGGCGAGAACCAAGAGGAAGGCGGACAGCCCCACGGAGTCGTCAGAGACGGACGCCCGCGTCCGTCAGCTCCTTCCGGAAGCGGTTCGCGTCCTGGGACTTGCCGGCGGCGCGCAGAGCAGCGACGAGTCGCTCCACCACGGCGCGCGGCATCTCGCCGGAGTCGTCCTTCTCCGCGAAGCTGGACGGACGAACGGCGGCCGCCTGCAGGAACTCGTCGCGCGCCGCCTCCAGCTCCCCGAAGCGGAGGAGCACCTTGGCGAGGCCGGCGTGCGCGAGTGCCCGGAAGTGGTTCGACGAGTCGGCGAAGTCGGGACGCTCCTCGAGCACGTACCGGAACTCCCCGAGGCTGGCGCGGAAGGTCTCGACGCTGGCCTCGAGGTCCCCGTCGAGCCCGAGGGTCTCGGCCGCGATCATCTTCGCGAGCGCGTCGTGCCAGGCGAACTGCGTCTCGAAACCAGCGGCGTACTCGACGAGCTCCTCGTAGACGCGGGCGAGCGCCCGCGCGCCCTCGTCGCGCTTCACGCAGTGACGAAGCCAGAGGTGCATGCGCCCGGCCTCCGGGAAGCGCACGACCGCGCGCCGAGCGACGGGGTTCTGCTCCGCGAAGGCCTCCAGCGTCTCGAGGTAGACCAGCACCGCTTCGAACTCGTCGAGCGTCGCGCGGTGGTTCTGCGCGAGCAGGCGCGCCGCGGCGGTCGTGTCGGCGACGAGCTGGGGATCGAGCTCGCGCTCCGCCCCGCTGTCGTCGTAGACCCGCTTGGAACCGCTCTGGAAGAGGGCGCCGGCGACGCGATGCTCCAGCCAGTCGGCGACGAGGCCGGAGCTCTGGAGCGCGCGCAGCGCCAGGGGCGCCTCTCGCAGGACGGTCTCCTCGTCGGACAGGTAGAACGCCGCGCCGGCACGCACCGCGTGGGCGCGCGCGAACGACGTGGCGAGCGCGGAATCGGCGTGAGAGCCGTCCTCGCTGCTCGCTCGCGCCAGAGCGAGGCACCGCAGCGCCGTGTCGCGCGCGTCCTGGAGCGGAAAGCTCGGGTTGCCGCCGCCCTGCTCGATGTAGGCGAGGGCGAGACGCAGAGAGCCGTCCGCGTAGACGGACAACAGGTGCGGATCCTCGGGATGCTCCTCGAGCATCTTCGCGACCAGGTCGAGGTCGGCGCCGATGTCCTCGACCGAGAGGTCGGCCGTCGAGGGGAC
>CAZDYS010000072.1:5403-11779 GCA_964509445.1 uncultured Planctomycetaceae bacterium | reverse complement strand
TACACTCTTTCCCTACACGAGTTCGCGATCAGGACCCGCGGCGAGGCCGGCGTCGTGCGGAACACGCCGACGGGCTTCCCGGACTGGACCAGCAGAGTCTCGTCGGCCTCCAGTCGCTGGAGCGTCGCGACGATCGAGCGGAGTGCGTCCCAGTCACGCGCGGCCTTGCCGCTGCCGCCGTACACGACCAGCGCCGCCGGATCCTCCGCCACCTCGGCGTCGAGGTTGTTCAGGAGGCAGCGCAGGGCGCCCTCCGCCTGCCAGGTCTTGCAGGTCTTCTCGGGGCCGCGCGGGGCCGCTTGAGGGCCGGGGACGATGTGGTTCAGGTCGGTGCTGGAGGCGACGGGAGCAGTCATGGGGCGATCCGTGGAGAGCGGGAGATCGCCCGAGTATAGGCGCGGCGGGGCCCGACTACTGCACCCGGAGGCGGACGCCGTTCGAGGCCGTGACGCCGCCCCCGAGCACGAGCGCCTGACTGAACGCCTCGGCGCCGACGAGAGCCGGATCGTTCGCCACCAGGAACGAGTGGGCGGAGCTCGTGCCGGCGACCGGAGCGGTGGAGCGGAACAGGAGCGGCGACGCGAGGTCGATCAGCACCTCGCCGGCACCGAGCACCAGCCCCGCGTCCGCTTGAGCGTGCGCCAGGAGGATCGTGGAGACCGCCGCCGGCAGGCTCGTCGTGTCGACCGTGGCGTTCCAGGTCGCTCCGCGGACGGGCACGTCCGCTCCGTAGATCAGCGGGTTCGAGCCGCTGCCGTTGTAGACCGCCGCCTCGCCCCCGAACGGGTCGTAGCCGTCCAGCGTGGTCGCACCGGTACCGAGCGGGTCGAGGTACTGCGCCAGCGAGCGACGCGAGTAGAAGTCGTCGAACTTGCCGTAGAACGCGGTCTGCACGCGGCAGGCCCCCGCTCCACAGCAGAGCGGACCGATCACGCGCTGGTTCGAGTCGAACAGGGGCGAACCGGAGCTCCCGCCGCGAATCTCGCCGAGGTCCCAGAGAACTCCGCGCTGCTGCGACGCCGAGACGGGCGGGTCGTTGTCGATCTGGATCTTCTTCGGGAAACCCGCCGGGTGGCTGATGCCGACGACCGGAGCACCCGGCGACCCGGCGCGGTTCCAGCCGGCCAGGAACGGCTCGTAGGCCGCCGGAAGCGCCTGGTTCAGTCGGTACAGCTGCGCGTCGACGAAGCTGTCGCGCTTCAGGAGCTGCGCGCCGGAGAGGAACTGCGTCATCGTCGCCATTCCCGAGTCGCAACCGGGGCGCTCGTAGTTGAACAGGAAGCTCCCGTTCGTGAAGTCGCCGCAGTGGTCGGCGGTGAACAGGTAGGGCGTCCCGTCCTGGGCCGTGTTGTTGAGCAGCGACCCGGAGCACACGAAGCCTCCGCGGAACAGCCCCACGACCGAACGCTTGATGTCCTGGTAGGGCTGCCCCTGACCGCAGTTCACGTCGACCAGGCAGCCGGGACCGCGCGCCTGGACGGGCTCGGCGATCGTGACCTCGGACAGCACGTTCCGGTAGTCGTAGACCACCGACTCGACCGTGAGGGACGGCCAGCCGCGCACCTCGCTCGGCTGCACGTACTCGAGCACCAGGCGGTCCCCGGGGAAGGGCTGGAGCGCGAGCATCCCGTTGGGCTGCTCGGTCGCCTCGGTGAACGCGCCGATCACGCGCGAGCGGTCCGGCGCGTAGGCGTAGAGCTCGCCGCCCGCCGGCAGGTCGAAGGAGCCGAAGAGCACCCCGAGCGAGTGGGCTCCGGCGGCCGCGATCTCCGCCCGCCAGACCAGGGTGCCGTCCTCGAGCTGCTCCCAGAGACCGTGCGTCTCGGCGTCCAGCGTCACCGGCTCGACGGTGCCGTAGCGGAACGGGAACGGGCCGTTCTCCTCGTCCTCGGCCAGGAGCGTGGCGACGTCCGGTCGCTCGACGAAGGTCACCGGAAGCGTCTCCGGCAGCGCGGTGTCGAAGGAAGCCGGGCGCCCCTGCGAGGAGAGCTGCGCGTCGAAGGCCGGGGCCAGGAGGAGCGAGAGCGCGAGGGTGCGGAGGATCATGGGCTCAGGGTGCAGCGGGGCACGTGCGTCGGTTCGGCTCGTCGCGGGGCGCGGACGAGTCCCGGGGGCTATGAGGACTTCCTTGCCGCGGCCGCGAATCGAGGACCGGGAGGGTTGGCGGCGCGGAGCCGACGGGCCCCGCGCTCCCCACGATCCTACGGGAAGCCCCGCGCGGTGGGTCAGTTCAGCGTGAGGACGACGCCGTTCGTCGCCTGCGGACCCCCGCCGAGGACCACCGCCTGGGTGTGCGCCACGCTGCCGGCCAGGGCCGGGTCGCTCGGAAGCGTGGCCGTGTGCGACGAGAGACCGCCGGAGACCGGCTCCGTGCTCTGGAAGAGCTTGGGCGAGGCCAGGTCCACGAGCAGCTCCCCGAAGGAGAACACCGAGCCGGAGCTCCCGCCCTCGTAGGCCACGAGCACCGTGCTGACGGCCGACGGAAGCGTGCTCGTGTCGACGGTCCCCGTCCAGCTCGCTCCCAGCTCCGGCAGCGTGCTCGTGTAGATCTCGGGGTTGCCGCCGCTGCCGTTCGTCACGGTCGCGAGCGGATCGAACGGGCCGTACCCGTCGATACGCGCGGCGCCGGTCCCGAGCGGATCGAGCCACTGCGCGAGACTCTGGTTGTTCCAGAAGCGCTGCAGCTTCCCGTAGAAGGTCGTCTGGTTGACGCAGGTGAAGGACGACACGCAGCAGGCCGGACCGATCACGCGCTTCTCGCCGTTGAAGAACGGCGAGCCCGAGCTGCCGCCGAGGATTTCGCCCACTTCCCAGATGCCCGCCCACTGCGTGCCCCAGTCCTGCGGGTCCTGGCGGTCGATCGCGATCTTCTTCGGGAGCCCGGCGGGGTGGCTGATGCTGATCCCCGGCTTCGGCTGCGCGTTGTTCGAGCGGTCCCAGCCCGCGTAGAACGGGTGGTAGGAGGCCGGCGGCGCCTGGTTCAACAGGTACAGCTGCGAGTCGAAGCTCGCGCTGGCCGCGAGCAGCGTCGCGCCGGAGACGCTCTTGGAGTTCGAGGCTCCCCCGCCGTTGCAGGTCGCGTTCTCGTACTCGAACACGACGACCGCGTTCGTCATCGAACCGCAGTGCTCGGCGGTGAGCATGTAGGGCGTCGCGTCCTCGGCCGTGTTGTTGAGGATCGACCCGGAGCACGCGAAGCCGCCGCGGTAGAGGCCCACGACCGAACGCTTGATGTCCTGGTAGGGCGCGCCCTGGCCGCAGTTGATGTCGACCAGGCAGCCGGTCCCGCGGGCCTCGGTGTCCTCGCTCCCGCGCGCGAGCGCGAACACGTCGCGGTAGTCGTGGACGACGTGGTCTACGGAGAGGAGCGGCGTCCCGCGTGCGGCCTTGTCGAGCACCAGCTCGAGCACGAGTCGGTCCCCGGGAACCGGCGCGAGCGCCAGCATGCCGTTGGGCTGTTCCGTCTGCCGCGTGAAGGGACCGAGCACCGTCGTGCGCGCTGCGTCGTAGGCGTAGAGCGCGGCTCCCTCCGGGAGGCCGAACTGCGCGAGCAGGACGCCGAGCGAGTGCGCCCCGGGAGAACGGACCTCCGCGCGCCAGCACCAGGCGTTCCCGGCCTCGTCCCAGCGGCCCGCCTTCTCCAGGTCGAGGTCGAGCTCCTGCGTCGCGCCGTAGCGCAGCGGGAACGGCCCTCGCTCGGCGTCCTCCGCCAGGAGCCTGGCCACGTCCGGAGGCGCGAGCAGGGAGACCGGCGGCGCCTCGGCCTCGAGCGCGAAGGAGGCCGGAGTCGCCGCGACACGGGGATCCGGAACCTGGGCGAGGGCGCCCGTCGCGAGGAGCAGGAGACTGGCGAAGGAGAGAGGCAGTTGGGTCATGAGATCCTGCAGGGGGGGTCGGGGGCCGTCTCTGAGATACCCGCTCGACGCACGATCCGATACCCGACCGGCCGGGTTTCCCGCGAGGGCCCGCGGGCCTCAGCTCGCGAGCGGGCCGACGGCGTCCTCGACGGCCGCGAGCAGGGCGCCGGAGCGAATCAGCTCCTGGGCCGTCTCGAGGTCGTCGTACAGGTAGCGGTCCGCGTCGAGCGGCGGGACGTGGGCCCGCAAGAGCTCGTGAGCGGCGAGCGCTCCCTTGCCGGGAAGGAGCTCCGGGTGGAACTCGCGCGCCTGTCCCGCGCAGAGGAACTCGATCGCGAGGATGCGCTCCACGTTGGAGACGATCGCGCGCGCCTTGCGCGCCGCCGTCGTCCCCATCGACACGTGGTCTTCCTGGTTCGCGCTGGTCGGGATCGTGTCCACGGACGCCGGGTGCGACCAGATCTTGTTCTCACTCGCGAGCGAGGCGGCCGCGACCTGCGCGATCATCATCCCCGAGTGCAGTCCGGGCTTCGCGGCGAGGAAGCCCGGGAGCTTCGAGAGGTCGGGGTTGACGAGCTGCTCCGTCCGTCGCTCGGAGATGTTGCCGAGCGTGGAGAGCGACAGTCCGAGGTAGTCGAAGACCATGGACAGCGGCTGTCCGTGGAACTGGCCGGCGCTCACGATCTCGCCCGTGTCGGGGAACAGGATCGGGTTGTCCGTCACGCTGTTCATCTCGTTGCCCAGGATCTCGCCGACGTGGGCGAGGGCGTCCTTGAACGCTCCGTGGACCTGCGGAACGCAGCGCAGCGAGTAGGGATCCTGCACCCGGTCGCAGTCGGCGTGGCTCTCGAGCACGCGACTCTCGCGCAGACAGGCGCGCACGTTCGCCGCGGTGCGGTGGTGCCCCGGGTTGCCCTTCAGAGCCGCGAGCCGCTCGTCGAACGGCGTCTGGGAGCCGAACAGCGCCTCGATCGTCAGCGCGGTGATCGCGTCGGCCGTCTTGGAGAGCGTCTGGGCGCGCAGGAACGCTCCCGCGCCGATCCCCGCCATCACCTCGGTGCCGTTGATCAGCGCCAGCCCTTCCTTCGCCTCCAGCGCGAGCGGCGCCTCGTCGATGGCGCGCAGCGCCTCCTCCGCCGCGACCCAGCCGTCCCCCACCGTGGCCTGACCGAAGCCCATGTAGGCCGCGGCCATGTGCGCGAGCGGTGCGAGGTCGCCGGACGCGCCCACGGATCCCTGCTGCGGGACGCGCGGGACGAAGCCCTTCGTGAACAGGCGCGCGAGCTTCTCCAGGAGGGCGACGCGCACGCCCGAGTGCCCGCGCAGGAGCCCGTTGAGCCGCAGGACCTGCACGGCGCGCACCTCCGCCACCGGCATCGGGTCGCCCACGCCGCAGCAGTGCGAGAGGACCAGGTTGCGCTGCAGCTCCACCAGGTCTCCGCGCTCGATCGCGACGTTCTTGAGCTTCCCGAAGCCCGTCGTCAGTCCGTAGACCGCGCTCCCGGAGTCGACGACCTCCTCGACCAGGTTCCGCGCCGCGCGCACGCGCTCGAGCGCCGCGCCGTCGAGGGTCAGCGCGAGCTCCTCTCCCGCGAACAGCGGAGCGAGGTCTCGAACGCGCAGGGAAGTTCCGTCGAGAGGGAGGGAGGCGCCCATGGGGCGCGGATTCTACTCGCGCTCGAGACCGGTGGCCTCGGTCGGCCCCGGGAACTCCCGACCGGCGCGCCGCCAGGTCTCCTCGTCCTGCCCCTCGATGCACGCCTCCGGCAGCTCGAGCGTCAGGCGCGTCTCGCCGCGCAGGCGCTGCTCCCGCTTCAGGAGCTCCTCGCCGTGCCAGCTCACGCGCAACGACCAGGACCCGGCCAGGAGATCGTCGATCCGGAAGTCCTCGTTCGGAGGCAGGACCCAGGGGTCCAGCGGGCGCCCGTCCACGAGCACCTCGACGGGGAGTCCCTGCCAGCGCCCCGGCATCTCGATCCGGAGCGCGGAGTCGCCGAAGGAGGCGCGCTGCAGCTCCAGGTCCACGCGGGTCTCGCCCTTGCGCACGAGTCGGCCGGCCCAGGTGCGGCCTTCCGGACCGCGAGCCTCGACGTAGCGCGTGGGCGTGATCTCCTCGTAGGCGGTGAAGGAGAAGCGGCCGCGCTTGTCGGTCGAAACCTCCTGGCGCGCCGGCGGCAGGACCGGCATGACCGCGTGCTCGAGGTAGCGGCTCCCGATCTTGAGGTAGCCGAGCATGGCGCGCACCGCGTTCGGCGCGGACAGCGTCACGTCCGCCCCCACCGCGGGCTCTCCGTCCAGGGTGACCGTGCCGTGCAGCATCGGCGCGGGCTTCAGCTGCAGCTTCAGGTCGTAGGGACGCCCGGAGCGGAGGTTGACCACGGCGAGCTTCGGCTCTGCACCGGGACGGAACGCGTGCACCATCAGCACCTCGCTCGGCAGTCCGGTGATCTCGCGCGGCCGCCCAGGCGTGACCTCGATCGGGTTCAGCCGATGGTACGGGAAGCGCATGTTGCGGTAGG